>NZ_JBEXPT010000019.1:0-71725 GCF_040612195.1 Streptomyces sp. NPDC006450
GTGGGCGTGCTTCGCCGCCGCTCGCCCCCCGCGGCGGCCCGCGGGGGGCGGGGGCGGGGCCCCGCCGCGCCCCCCCCCCCCCACCACGCCGTCCTAGAGGGTGCCGGTGAGGGCTTCCGGACGGATCGGCGTCTTGTTGATCTCCAGACCGGTCGCCGCCCGGATCGCCGCGATGACGGCCGGGGTGGACGAGAGGGTCGGGGCCTCGCCCATGCCGCGCAGGCCGTACGGGGCCTTCGGGTCGGCGAGCTCCAGGACGTCGACCGGGATGGTCGGGGTGTCGAGGATGGTCGGGATCAGGTAGTCCGTGAAGGAGGGGTTGCGCACCTTCGCGGTCTTCGGGTCCACGATGATCTCTTCCATGATCGCGACGCCCAGGCCCTGGGTGGTACCACCCTGGATCTGGCCGACCACGGAGAGCATGTTCAGCGCCTTGCCGACGTCCTGGGCGGTCGCCAGCTCGACGACCTTGACGAGGCCGAGCTCGGTGTCCACCTCGACGACCGCGCGGTGCGCGGCGAAGGTGTACTGGACGTGGCCGTTGCCCTGGCCGGTGACCAGGTCGAAGGCCTCGGTCGGGGCGTGGCGGAACTCGAGCTCGATGTCGATCGGGTCTTCGCCCTCGAGGATGTCGGCGATGTCCGCGAGGACCTCTCCGCCATCGGTGACGACCTTGCCGCCTTCGAGGAGCAGCTCGGCGGTCGCCCACGCGGGGTGGTACGAGCCGTTCTTGCGCCGGCCGATCTCCAGGACCGCCTCGCGGACGGCCTCACAGGTGTTCTTCACCGCGCCACCGGTCATGTACGTCTGCCGCGAGGCGGACGTGGAACCGGCGGAGCCGACCTGGGTGTCGGCCGGGTGGATGGTGACCTGCGAGACACCCAGCTCCGTACGGGCGATCTGGGTGTGGACGGTGATACCGCCCTGACCGACCTCCGCCATGGCCGTGTGGACCATCGCGACGGCCTCGCCGTTGATGACCTCGAGGGTCACACGGGCGGTCGAGTAGTCGTCGAAGCCCTCGGAGAAGCCGACGTTCTTGATGCCGACCGCGTAGCCGACGCCGCGGACGACGCCTTCACCGTGGGTGGTGTTGGAGAGGCCACCGGGCAGCGCGCGGACGTCCGCACCCTCGCCGGCCGACTCCCACTGGCGCTCCGGCGGCAGCGGGCGGGCCTTGACCCGGCGCAGCAGCTCGGCGACGGGCGCCGGAGCGTCCACGACCTGGCCGGTGGGCATGATCGTGCCCTGCTCCATGGCGTTGAGCTGGCGGAACTCGACCGGGTCCATGCCCAGCTTCGCCGCGAGCTTGTCCATCTGGGCCTCGTAGGCGAAGCAGGCCTGGACGGCGCCGAAGCCGCGCATCGCGCCACAGGGCGGGTTGTTCGTGTAGAGCGCGATCGCCTCGATGTCCACGTCCTCCAGGACGTACGGACCGACCGAGAGGGAGGAGGCGTTGCCCACGACCGCCGGGGAAGCGGACGCGTACGCGCCGCCGTCCAGGACGATCTTGCACTTCATGTGCGTGAGCTTGCCGTCCTTGGTGGCGCCGTGCTCGTAGTACAGCTTCGCCGGGTGACGGTGCACGTGGCCGAAGAAGGACTCGAAGCGGTTGTAGACGATCTTGACCGGCTTGTTCGTGGCCAGGGCCAGGAGGCAGGCGTGGATCTGCATCGAGATGTCTTCGCGGCCGCCGAACGCGCCGCCGACGCCCGAGAGCGTCATGCGCACCTTCTCCGGCGGCAGGCCCAGGACCGGGGCGATCTGCTGGAGGTCCGAGTGCAGCCACTGGGTGGCGACGTACAGCTCGACACCGCCGTCCTCGGACGGTACGGCCAGACCGGACTCCGGGCCGAGGAAGGCCTGGTCCTGCATGCCGAAGGTGTACTCGCCCTCGACGATGACGTCGGCGCGCTTGCGGGCCTCTTCCACGTTGCCGCGGATGATCGGCTGGCGGTGCACGATGTTCGGGTGCGGGACGTGACCGATGTGGTGGTCGTCGCGGCCCTCGTGGATCAGCGGCGCGTCGGGGGCGAGGGCGGAGGCCTCGTCCGTGACGAGCGGCAGCTCACGGTAGTCGATCTTGATCTTGGCGGCCGCGCGGCGGGCGGTCTCCGGGTGGTCGGCGGCCACGAGGGCGACCGGCTCACCGTGGTGACGGACCCGGCCGTTGGCGAGAACCGGGGTGTCCTGGATCTCGAGGCCGTAGTTCTTCATCTCGGCCGGCAGGTCGTCGTACGTCAGCACCGAGTAGACGCCCGGCATCGCCAGGGCCTCGGAGATGTCGATCGAGACGATCTCGGCGTGGGCGACGGTGCTGCGGAGCGTCTGGCCCCACAGCATGTCCTCGTGCCACATGTCCGAGGAGTACGCGAACTCACCGGTCACCTTGAGGGTGCCGTCCGGGCGCAGAATCGATTCGCCGATTCCGCCCTTGGTGTGGTTCTGCGTGACGTTGGTCGGCGTGCCCGCCGGGACCGTACGCGTGTTCTGAGCCATGGTCAGACCGCCTCAGACTGACGGGCGGCCGCCAGGCGGACCGCGTCGAGGATCTTCTCGTAGCCCGTGCAGCGGCAGAGGTTGCCGGACAGGGCCTCGCGGATGTCCTGGTCGGACGGGGAGGAGTTCTCCTCCAGCAGCGCGTCGGCCTGGACCAGGAGGCCCGGGGTGCAGAAACCGCACTGGACGGCGCCGGCGTCGATGAACGCCTGCTGGATGGTGGAGAGCTCGACGCCCTCGCCGGTCTGCGAGTCGCCCGGCTTGGCCTGCCACTGCTTGGCCGCGTCCAGGGTGACGCCGCCCTTGCTGCCGCAGCCGCCGCCGGTGCCGCAGGCACCGCCGTGGCCGTGCTCGTCGCGCTGCTTGGCGAACTCCGCCAGGCCCTCGACGGTCACGACGTCGCGGCCCTCGACCTGACCGGCCGCGACCAGACAGGAACAGACCGGCACGCCGTCGAGACGGACGGTGCAGGAACCGCACTCGCCCTGCTCACAGGCGTTCTTCGAACCGGGCAGGCCCAGGCGCTCGCGCAGGACGTAGAGGAGGGACTCGCCCTCCCAGACGTCGTCGGCTTCCTGCTGACGGCCGTTGACAGTGAAATTGACGCGCATGATTACGCAGCCCCTTCAAGCGAGCGGCCGTTGTTCGAACCGCGGTACTGCTCCCACGTCCAGACGAGCTGGCGGCGAGCCATGATGCCGACCGCGTGGCGGCGGTACTTCGCCGTGCCGCGGACGTCGTCGATCGGGTTGGCCGCGCCGGAGGCGAGGTCACCGAACTGCTTGGCGATCGACGGGGTGATGACCTTGCCGGACTCCCAGAAGCCACCCTCTTCGAGCGCGGCGTTGAGGAACTCCTCGGCGGCCTTCGCCCGGATCGGGGTCGGCGCGGCCGAACCGATACCGGTACGGACCGTGCGGGTCTCGGGGTGCAGCGCCAGGCCGAACGCGCAGACGGCGATGACCATCGCGTTGCGGGAGCCGACCTTGGAGTACTGCTGGGGGCCGTCCGCCTTCTTGACGTGGACGGTCTTGATGAGCTCGTCGGCGGCCAGCGCGTTGCGCTTGACGCCGGTGTAGAACTCGTCGATCGGGATGAGGCGGGATCCGCGTACGGACTCCACCTCGACCTCGGCGCCCGCCGCGAGGAGCGCGGGGTGGGAGTCGCCGGCCGGCGAGGCGCAACCGAGGTTGCCGCCGACACCGCCGCGGTTACGGATCTGCGGGGACGCGACCGTGTGCGAGGCGAGCGCGAGTCCCGGAAGCTCCGTGCGGAGGTTCTCCATGATCTGCGTGTACGGGACGGAGGCGCCCAGACGTACCACGTCCTCGCCGACCTCCCACTCCCGCAGGAGACCGATGCGGTTCAGGTCCAGGAGGTACTCCGGCCGACGGTGGTCGAAGTTGATCTCGACCATCACATCGGTGCCACCCGCAATCGGCACAGCTGTGGGGAACTCGGCCTTAGCGGCGAGCGCCTCCTCCCAGCTGGCGGGGCGAAGGAAGTCCATGTGCGGCTCTCTTCTTCTTAATCGGGTCGTTCACTTCAAGCCAGGAGGCCGTTGGGCCCTCGACTGGTCGTTCACGTGCTGTTAACGCGGTGTGGACTCAGTACACCGGCCGTCCGTCCCTCGGGTGCAGTCACCGAAACCATGAAGGAGTTGGCTGGGGACCTCCCTCGTCTTGTAGATTCGTATGAAAGGCAGGATGCGACGACCTGCCCGATTTCCAACGGCAACATTCGAGACAGATCGGCGGCGACATCATGCGGCTGCGCGCACTGCTGGAAACCGAGGCGCTGGGGCTGCGGCTGCTGGGCGGCGAGGAAGAACTCGACCGGACGGTCCGCGGGGTCATGACGACCGACCTGAGGGATCCCAGCCGATACCTGTCCGGTGGGGAACTGGTCCTCACTGGCCTGGCATGGAGACGAAATTCAGCCGACTCCGAGCCGTTCGTACGAATCCTCGCGAGCGCCGGCGTGGCCGGGCTCGCAGCCGGCGAGGCCGAGCTGGGTGATATTCCCGACGACCTCGTCTCGGCGTGTCTGCGCAACCGTCTGCCGTTGTTCGCTGTAAACGAAGACGTTGCATTCGCCACCATCACCGAGTACGTGGTGCGGCAGGTGTCGGGAGAGCGTGCCGGGGACCTCGCGGCCGTCGTGGACCGCCACCGGCGGCTCATGACCTCCGGTCCGGCCGGTGGTGGACCCGATGTGGTGCTCGATCTGCTCACCACGGACCTCGATCTCCGGGCCTGGGTGCTCTCGCCCACCGGCCGGCAGATCGCCGGAGCGGGAGAGCCGCTGGCGCCGGGCATCTGCGCGGCACTGGCGAGCGAGCACCTCGCGGCGGTCCGGACGGGCCGCAGGGGTCCGCACCGGATCTCCCTCCAGGGTATTACCTACTCCCTCTTCCCGATCAGGGGACACGGCCGCGGCGCCGCAGGTCCGGCGGCCCGGGACATCCGCGAGAGCGTGCTCTCCGACTGGCTGCTGGCCGTGGAGGCCGACGCCGGTGACTGGCCGGCCGAGCGGCTCGACCTGCTCCAGGGCGTCACCCAGCTCATCGCGGTGGAGCGGGACCGCCGCGACGCGGCCCGCACCGTGCGCCGCCGCCTCGCCCAGGAAGTCCTGGAACTGGTCCAGACGGGCGCTCCGCCCGCCGAGATCGCCGCCCGCCTGCGGGTGGCCGCGCCGGTCCTCCTGCCCGGCCTGGGCGCCGCCCCGCACTGGCAGGTCGTCGTGGCCCGGGTGGACTGGGACGGCGGCGACATCGCCGGCGGCCCCGTCGCCCAGTCGCTGCTGGAGGAGATCCTCGTCGACCCGTCGGTCTCCGGGCCGGAGCCCTCGGACCGCATCGCCGTCGCGCACGCCGGGGACGAGGCCATCGCCCTCGTACCGCTGCCCGCGCCCGCCGGGGAGCCCGGCGAGGAGAAGGGCCCCGACACCGCCCTGCACGCGGAAACGCTGCTCGCGGCCGTACGGGACCCCCTGGCGGCCGGCCTCGCCGACGACGGCCGGCTCACCCTGGGCGTCAGCGCGGCCGTGTCCTCCGCCGAGGGGCTCCGCGGGGCCCTGGAAGAGGCCCGGCACGCCCGCCGGGTCGCCGCGGCCCGCCCGGGCCGGGTCTGCGCGGCCGGCCACCACGAGCTGGCCTCGCACGTCCTGCTGCTCCCGTTCGTCCCGGACGACGTCCGCCGCGCCTTCACGGCCCGACTGCTGGACCCGCTGCGGGACTACGACCGCCGCCACCGCGCGGAGCTCATCCCCACGCTCGAAGCCTTCCTGGACTGCGACGGCTCGTGGACCCGCTGCGCGACGCGGCTGCACCTCCACGTCAACACGCTGAGGTACCGGGTCGGGCGAATCGAGCAGTTGACGGCGAGGGATCTTTCCCGGCTGGAGGACAAGCTCGACTTCTTCCTGGCACTGCGGATGAGCTGAGAAGATCCACCGCCTGACCGGCCGGGGGGCCGGTCGGGGCCCGAGTGGGGGCCGGTCGGGGGTGACTGATGATCCGTCCGGACTTTGTGAAAGAGTTCACCCGACCCCTTGGCCGAACCCGCCGATCCGTGCTCTCATTTCGCCCCAGGGCTCAACGACGTGCTGCTTGGTTGCTTTGGGGAGGGCAATGTGGCGGATACCGCCATGTCCAGTGCCGGAACTATCGGGGGAGACGACCCCCTCCAGCGGGCGATATGGCGGCTGCGCTCGCGCGGCTGTTGGACCGACGCGGCGGCCCTGCTGACACCGCACCTGCACGATGCCGGAGCCGCCGTGCAGCGGACCGGACTGCTGGTCGAACGCTGCCTGTTCACCGGGCAGGGCTGGGCCGAGGCGGAGGACGCCCTGCGGGTGGCCGAAGCGGTCTCCCAGGACGACGACGACCGGGGCGCGGCCGCGTGCGAACGCGGTCACCTCGCCTACGCGGCGACCGTACTGGGCGTGCGCGACCGAGCCGACGAGGCCCGCTCCGCGCTCGGCCGGGCCGCGGCGCTCCTGTCCCCGGGGTCCCGGACCCGGCCGCTGCTGGACTTCCGGCGGGGCCTGGTCGCCGAGCACCTGGCGGACGCGCCCTCGTCGGCCCTGCCGGCGTACCGGCGGGCCCACGCGGGCGCGCTCGCCCACGGCGACACCCTGCTCCTCTCCTTCACCTGGCGGCACCTGGCGGCGCTGGCCCTGCGGGACGGGGAGGTCGCCGAGGCCCGCAAGGGCTTCGCGGAGTCCCTCCGCATCCGGGAGGACCTGGGGTTCCTGATCGGCACGGCCCCGGCGCTGGCGGCCCTGGCCGAAGCCGAACCGGAACCGGAGGCCGCCCGGCTCCGTGCGGAGGCCCGCCGCCTCTTCCACCTCCTGGGCGGCATCCCCACCTGGCTGGCGGACCAACTCCGCCCCGTCCCCACCCCCTCTTGACGCGCCGCACACCTTCTCAACGCACCGCTGCGCGGGCTTCGCGTCGCTGCGCCGGACTCCGACCGGCGGGGACCCGGTCGGAGTGCTCGCCACCGCCGCCCCGGCGTGGGGTCGGCGGGCGGGGGGCCCTGCGGGGCGCAGTCCCCTACCCGCCCTACCACCGTGCTCGGGCCGGCCCGGACCCCGGTCCTCACACGCCGGACGGCTGAATTGGCGTGGCGGTGGAGCCGGTCGCGGCCGGGGCGGGGGCGGGGTGGGGTGTCGGCCCCGACCCACCCGCAGCCCCGCGAGCACCGCCACACCCCAGCCCCGCCGGCGTTCGAGGCGCGGGGTCCGTCAGGCGGACGTGAAGTGGGCGCGGATCAGGGACTCCGCCTCCGGGAGGTTGCCCGTGGAGAGGGCCGCCAGGACCGCCACGTGCTCCGCCGCATCCGCGACGAGGTCCGCCCGGCGGATGCGCCGGGGGCCCGGCAGGGGCCACTGGGAGCGCCGGTGGAGGTCCTCCGCCACCACGAGGAGCTGGCCGTTGCCCGCCAGCGCGAGCACCCCACGGTGAAACGCCCGGTCCGCATCGGCGTAGCGCGCCGCATCACCCGCGGCGGCCGCCGCCTCCGCCTCCGCGGCCAAGGGCGCCACCGCGGCCCACGCCCCCGCCGACACCGTACGGGCCAGCCGCAGCATCACCGGGACTTCGAGCAGCGCACGGACCTCGGCCAGTTCCGCCAGCTCTCCCGGGGTCCGGGTCAGGACCCGGAACCCCCGGTTCGGGAGGCATTCGACGACCCCCTCCAGCGCCAGCTGCTGCATCGCCTCGCGCACGGGCGTCGCGGAGACCCCGAAGCGCTCCCCCAGGGCCGGTCCCGAGTAGATCTCCCCCGGTGTCAGCTCGCCCGCGAGCAGCGCAGCCCGCAGGGCGTCGAGGATCTGCCCGCGCACGGAGTGGCGCACCACTTTGCGGTCCTGCTGTTCCGGTACCCGGGCTCGGGCCGTATCGCGCACTCGGTCCTCCCACGGGTTTCGACCTGCCCCCGAAGAATAGCCCTCCTTCCCACACCCGACAGAGATCAGGTAAGGTAAGGCTTACCTGTTAACGATCGAGCGATTCGGTGGTTCGCCATGACCGTCACGGCCGTCGCGCCCACCGAGGGCAGCGTCCGCTCCGTACGTCCCGTCCGTACCCCCTCCCCGGCCGGCTCTCCGGTGGCGGACGCCTACGCGCGGCTGACCGAGGCCTACGGCGGACTGCGCGTCACCGAGCTCGCCCCGCACGAACCCTCCCCTCGCGGTGTGGGGTGGGTCGGTGCGGACGAGCTCGCCGCGGGCGGCGAGGCCCTGGAGGCGTTCCTCGCGTGGGACGAGGCGCAGATCCTCCGCGACTACGGGCGCCCGGGCCGGGCGGACGTGGTGGCGGGGTTCGGGCTGCACCGGTACGCCTGGATGGCCTGCCTGCTGATCACCGTCCCGTGGTTCCTGGACCGGCGCGTGCCGCTGCTGCCCCCGGAGGCCGTGTCCTTCCACCGGACGCACGGCCGTATGGCCGTACGCGTCCACTCCTTCGCCTGCCTGCCGGACGACCCGGCGGCAGCGCTCCCCGGGGCCCGGGTCGTGCCCGACGAGGACGCGCTGCGCGCCGAGGTACGGGCCGCGGCGGCCCAGCACCTCGAACCGGTCATGGAGGGCTTCGGCCCGCGGATGCGGCGCGGGCGGCGCGCCCTGTGGGGCATGGTGACCGACGACGTGGTCGAGAGCCTCTGGTACGTGGGCAACCTGCTCGGCGCGGCCGAGGAGCAGCGGGCCGTGCGCGAGCTGGACCGGCTCTTCCCCGGCTCGACCGCCCCGTACACCGGTGGCGCGGGCTTCCGCACGCTCGAAGCCCCGGACGGCCGGGAGCTCCCCACCCGTGACCGGGCGAGCTGCTGCTTCTTCTACACGATCCGCCCGGACGACACCTGCGTCACCTGCCCCCGCACGTGCGACGAGGACCGCATCGCACGCCTGACCGCAGCCTGAGGCCACCCGGCCGAGCCGTCCGGCCCGGCCGGCCCTCTGACGGACACCTGAGGCCGCCCGGGCGTACGACCGCCACCGAGTTTGCGCGGCGCCGCCTCCGCCTCCTCAACCCACCCGTCCGACTGACGGAAATCGAACTCAACTCATCCCGCACGAGCGGGAGTTCGATTCGCAACACCCTATCCGGCGTGCTCCGCCCCCCATTGGCGTCCACTTGCCCCGAAACCCGCGTGTACGGCTCACCGGCTGCGCCACTATGGCGCCCGGAAAGCCGCACCGGCCACAAGCCGAACAGCCGCATACGCGAGGCAAGGGACAACCGCATGAGACTGACCGACATATCGCTGGACTGGCTGCTGCCCGGCAGCCTGCTGATCCTGGGCGTACTTGCGGCAGTGGCGGTACTGGCCCGGGGCAAGCGCGAAGGCGAGAAGGCCGGGGTGGCCGAGGACAGCTGGGAGCGCAGCGAGGAGCGGCGGCGGCGCAAGGAAGCCATCTACGGGACCGCCTCGTACGTCCTGCTGTTCTGCTGCGCGGCGGTCGCCGCGGCGCTCTCCTTCCACGGGCTGGTCGGCTTCGGCCGGCAGAACCTCAACCTGTCCGGGGGCTGGGAGTACCTGGTTCCCTTCGGTCTCGACGGCGCCGCCATGTTCTGTTCGGTGCTCGCCGTCCGCGAGGCCAGCCACGGCGACGCGGCCCTCGGTTCGCGCATGCTGGTCTGGCTGTTCGCGGGAGCCGCCGCCTGGTTCAACTGGGTGCACGCCCCGCGCGGCCTCGGCCACGACGGGGCTCCGCAGTTCTTCTCCGGCATGTCGCTGTCGGCGGCCGTGCTCTTCGACCGCGCGCTGAAGCAGACCCGCCGGGCGGCACTGCGCGAACAAGGCCTGATTCCAAGGCCGTTGCCGCAGATCCGGATGGTCCGCTGGCTGCGGGCACCCCGGGAGACCTTCGGCGCGTGGTCGCTGATGCTGCTGGAGGGGGTCCGCACGCTCGACGAGGCCGTGGACGAGGTGCGCGAGGACAAGAAGGAGAAGGAGCAGGACCGGCACCGCAGGCGGGAACAGCACCGCCTGGACCGGGCGCACATCAAGGCGCTCGGCCGGCAGAACCGGGCGTTCGGGCGCGTGGCCCGCGCCCGTCAGGTCGAGGTGCCGGGGCTGGCCCCCGGAGCGGGCTCCGCGCCGGTCGGCGCGGAGCCGGCCATAGCGGAAACCGGACAGCTGCCCCTACGGCGCCGGCCCTCCCTGCAGGCCGTGAGCGGAACCGAATCCACTGACCTTGCCTTCGGCCCCCGGACGGTGGACCTCACCGCCGAGGACGATACGCAGACGCTCCCCCGACTCGACTCGCTGGAACGCAAACTGAAGGACCTGGAGCAGCAGTTCGGCTGAGGTGACGGGCACGTCCCCGTCCAGGACCCGCCGCGCGGGGTCCGCCCGGTCACTCAGGCGGGCCCTGCCTCCTTCGCTCCGTCGAGCTCGAACCAGACCACTTTGCCGCCGCCCAGCGACAGCCCGAGCGCGTCCACGCCCCAGGCGTCGGCGAGCGACTGCACGAGCACCAGCCCCCTGCCGTGCGTACCGTCGTCGGCGGACGGTACGTGCGGCCTGGGTCTGCGGGCGGCGAAGTCGCGGACCTCCACGCGCAGGCGGTCGGCGGCGAGCGTCGCGGAGACCTCGGCTCCCTGATCGGTGTGGACGAGGGCGTTGGTGACGAGCTCGGTGATCAGCAGCTCGGCCACCTCGGCCGCCTCCGCCCGGCACCGGTGACGCATCAACTCCCGTAAATCCCGGCGGACTTCTCCCACCGCCTTGAGATCGGCCCGCCGCACGCTCCGGGTGATCCCCGACGCGTCCACGGCCGTCCCGTCCTCGGCCGACGGTTCGCGCGGCACCGGCCGCCCTCTGCGCCACAGCTTTCCGGTCTTCGCCCCCACCCGCACGGCGATGTACCTCCCGCATGTCCCCGCTCATCAAGGGCCTGCCGGTCGAACAGGCCTACGGGATGCATGCCCCCCGGGGGAATCCGCACGCATCCGGGCTCAAGGGCGCGGCACGTTACGGAGGTTAGATCGCGCCATCTGGATCATCCGGCCCACCCCTCCGTCCAGCACGATCTTGCTGGCCGAAAGTGCGAATCCGGTCACCATTTCAGCGCTGATCTTCGGCGGAATGGACAGCGCGTTGGGGTCCGTGACCACGTCCACCAAGGCGGGTCCCTTGTGCTTGAAAGCATCCCTCAAAGCCGCTGTGAGCTGCTTGGGCTTCTCCACCCGGACCCCGTACGCACCCGCCGCGCGGGCGATCGCCGCGAAGTCGGGGTTCCTATTCGTAGTTCCGTACGAAGGAAGGCCGGAAACCAGCATCTCCAACTCGACCATGCCGAGCGATGAGTTGTTGAAGAGGACCACTTTGACGGGGAGGTCGTACTGCACCAGGGTGAGGAAATCTCCCATCAGCATGGAGAAGCCACCGTCGCCCGACATCGACACCACTTGACGTCCGCGATCGGTGAACTGTGCGCCGATGGCCTGCGGCAGGGCGTTGGCCATGGAGCCGTGGCTGAAGGAGCCGATGATGCGGCGCTTTCCGTTCGGGGAAAGATAGCGCGCCGCCCATACGTTGCACATGCCCGTGTCCACAGTGAAGACGGCGTCCTCGTCGGCGAGTTCGTCGAGGACCGCGGCCACGTACTCGGGGTGGATGGGCGTGCGCTTCTCCACCTTGCGCGTGTACGCCTTCACCACTCCCTCCAGCGCGTCCGCGTGCTTCTTCAGCATCCGGTCGAGGAACCGGCGGTCCGTCTTGGCCTTCACCCGGGTGTTCAGCGCGCGCAGGGTCTCCCGTACGTCACCCCAGACCGCGAGGTCCAGCTTGGAGCGGCGGCCGAGGTGCTCGGGCCGGATGTCCACCTGGACGATCTTGACGTCGTCGGGGAGGAAGGCGTTGTACGGGAAGTCCGTGCCGAGCAGGATCAGCAGATCGCACTCGTGGGTGGCCTCGTAGGCCGCGCCGTAGCCGAGCAGCCCGCTCATGCCGACGTCGTACGGATTGTCGTACTGGATCCACTCCTTGCCGCGCAGGGCGTGCCCGATGGGGGCCTTGACCCGGCCGGCGAACTCCATGACCTCGGCGTGCGCGCCGGCGGTGCCGCTGCCGCAGAAGAGGGTGACCCGGTCGGCCTCGTCGATGAGCCGGACCAGCTTGTCGATCTCTCCGTCGCCGGGCCGTACGGTCGGCCGCGCGGTCACGAGCGCGTTCTCGATGCCCTGCTCCGGTGCGGGCTGGGAGGCGATGTCCCCGGGCAGGGACACCACGCTGACCCCGCCGCGCCCGATGGCGTGCTGGACGGCGCTCTGCAGGACCCGGGGCATCTGGCGCGGGTTGGAGATCAGCTCGCTGTAGTGGCTGCACTCGGTGAACAGCCGGTCGGGATGGGTCTCCTGGAAGTAGCCGAGGCCGATCTCGGAGGAGGGGATGTGGGAGGCCAGCGCGAGGACCGGGGCCATGGAGCGGTGGGCGTCGTAGAGCCCGTTGATGAGGTGGAGGTTGCCGGGGCCGCAGGAGCCCGCACAGGCGGCGAGGGTGCCGGTGATCTGGGCCTCGGCGCCGGCCGCGAAGGCGGCGGTCTCCTCGTGGCGCACCTGGATCCACTCGATGCCGCCGGTGCGGCGGATCGCGTCGACGACGGGGTTGAGGCTGTCCCCGACGACTCCGTACATCCGGCGCACACCCGCGCGCACGAGAATGTCGATGAACTGCTCCGCCACGTTCTGCTTGGCCATGGAGGGGGCGCCCTTTCCGGTTCGGCTCTGCCGCGTGCGCCTCCCATCCACGCATGATCCGCCGGATTACGCCTCCCAGACCGCGGCGGCCGTCCGGTCGTCGGCGTAGCCCTTGAGGCGCAGCTGGGTGTCCGCGAGGAAGGCGGCGAGGCCCGGCGGGGGTGCGTCGGCCCAGCGGGCGGCGAGCTCGACGGAAAGCGGCTCCTCCTCGCGCATGGGGTCCGCGAGGCCGCCGGAGCACAGGAGCAGGGTGTCCCCCGGGCGGGCCACGGAGGCCCTGAAGCGGAAGCGGAACCCGGCGGCCTCGGGTGCGGGCGCCTGCGCGGGTGCCGGGGCGGGCTCCTCCAGGTCCTGCCACCGTCCGTCCCGGAGCCGGAACAGGCCGCCCGCGCCCGCGCCGAAGCAGACCCGGGTGCGGCAGCCGGGGTCGACCGGCAGCAGCAGTCCGCGCAGCCCGGCCGTGTAGCCGTCCTCCGGGAGCCCCAGCTCGGCGGCGCGGGCACGCAATTGCCCGTAGCCGCGGTCGGTCAGCCGCTGGAGCCCCGAGCGCAGGGCTTCGCGGCGGCCGTCCCGGATGTCCTGCGACAGCCGCTCCTGGCTCCGCCCGACGGCTCCCGCGACGGAGCGGCACACCTCGGCGGCGGCCTCGGCGGCCCCGGGCGCGGCCCGGTCCCCGCCGGCGAGCACGACCAGGACCAGCGCGTCGGGACCGGTGCCGAAGCGGGCGGTGAGCAGGAAGTCCCGCCGCCCCTCGCCCCGGAACCGGGCGGAGTCCCCGCGCACGGAGGCGGCGCGCAACGTGTAGCCGCCGTACTGGGCGCCCTCCAGCACGGTGTCGGGCGTCAGCGCGGCGAGGCCGGCCGGATCGGCGGCGGGCAACGCGATGGGCTCCGCGGCGTAGGTGGGCGGCCGGTCCCCCAGATGCGCGACGACGGGCCGCGGCACCCCGAGAACCCCGGCCCCCGGGTCACCGTCCCCCTCCCCGGGCGGAGCCCCACTCCCCCCGTCCGGCCCGGCCGCCTGCCCGGTGCCGGGGCGGGCTTCCGCCCCGGCCCCGCCCTCCGACCCTCCGAACGAGTCCCCGGAACCGGGGCCGGAACCGTCCGCGGACACGGGAGCAGCCCCCCAGCCCACCCCGGACCCGGGATGCGACCCCAGGGCGAAGCCGGTAGCGGAAGCGGATCCGGAGCCTGAGCCCAGGCCGACGCCGGCCTCGGCCCCGGCGCCGAGGCCAGACCCTGCACCGGCCCCAAGGCCGGAACCCGAGCCGGAACCGTCCGCGGACACGGGACCGAAGTCGGGACCGGGACCGGGGCCGGAGCCGGACCCCGAGGCCGGGCCGGAGGAAGGGCCGTACCTGGGATCTGAGCCGGCGCCGGAGCCGGGCTCGTACCCCCCATCGGGGCCGGGGCCGAACCCCGGAGCGGAATCAGGGCCGGGGCCGGAGCCGTGCGCCGGACCAGAACCCCGCCCGGAGCCGGATGCCGGGCCAGAGCCGGTAGCGGACCCGGAAGCGGACCCTGACCCGGAGGCCGGGCCAAAGCCGGAAGCGGCGCCAGGAGCGCCGCCCTGAGTCGGGCCAGTGCCCGGAGCCGTCCACGGACCGCCGTCGGAAGCCACACCCCGCGCCGGGCCCGACGCGGCCGGCTCCGCCGGGACCGGATGCCCGGCTCCGCCGTACGTGCCGGCGGGCCCGCTCCCGGCCCCTGCCGGGTCCGGCTCGGGGGGCGCAGCCGCTGTGGGCACCTCGTCCCGTAGGCCCCAGCTCCAGTCGGACGGTTCCCCCGGCTCCTCGGCGGGCAGCGCGGGCGGGACGGCGACGCTCCCGAGCGCGTACCAGGTCTGGCCGCCCGCCCGGGGGTCCTGTGGCGGCGGCAGCACGGAGCCGCCGTACCCGTCCCCCGTCCGGGCCTCCGGCTCCGGCCGGCCTGCCTCCGGCTCCGCCACCCCGTCGGAAACCGCCCCGGGCGGCTCCGCATCCACCTCGGGCAGCACCCCGGGATCCGGCGCACGAGGCCCCGCCGCCGGCCCGGAAACCGGAGCGGGCGGCTCGACCTCCGCCACCGGCGCGCAACCCTGCACGGGCAGTACGAGCTCTGGCACCGGCGCGGCGTCCGACACGGGCGGCCCCATCTCCCCCACCGGCGCGCCGTCCGACACGGGCGGCCCCGCCTCCGCCTCGGCGCCGGCCTCCGGCGGGGTCGCCTCCGCCGGGGGCGGGGTGGGGGCCGTCAGGGGGCCCGGGTCTCTCCGGGGGTGGGGTACCGGGGTCGGCGCCACCAGGACCGCTGCCGAACGGAAGCGGTGTTCCAGGGTGTCCCGGGGGTCGGGTTCCGGTCCCGCGTCGGGGTCTTCGTAGAGCTTCTGCCACCAGTCATCCGCGCCCGCGTCCCGCTGACTCATGGCCCTCATTGTCGGGCTCCGGTGCAGCCGAAATCCGGCGAACGCAGGAAAAAGGGGGCCCATCGGACCGCCGTCCGATGGACCCCCCTGCTCTGTGCCGTACGACTCAGCGGATGTCGTACGCCCGCGCGACCATCTGGGTGACGGTGGCGCCCTTCACGTCGGTCAGCTCGACCTTGAGCATGACCTGCTTGCCCGCGGCCCCGGCGTGGTCCACGGTCGCGGTCCACCGCCCGCCGCGCTCGCCGACCTTCGCCTCGGTCCAGCTGCCGCCCTCGTCGTACGAGTAGGACAGCTTGGCCGACTTGAGCGCGCCCGGCGCGTAGCCCGCGTGCCCGGCGACCCCGAGGCCGATCTGCTGGCCGTCGGCCGCGGCCAGGGTCTTCATGCCGTCCAGCGGGGCGGAGATCCGCGGGAAGAGGATCGGCAGCGCCTGCGAGTACTGCGTCGCGTCCAGCTTCGAGCGGAAGGTCCAGGTGGTCAGGATCCCCGAGGAGCGCTGCCAGGTCCGGGCCGGCTGGCCGAACTTCTCCAGCACCTGGGTCATCTCGTACGTGGCTTCGCCGGCCGGGACCTCGAAGACCCCGAACGGGTAGCCGGTGTCGCCCAGCGACTCGCCGTCGCGCTTGAGCGAGACGTTGCCGAGGTCACCGAAGGAACCCTGCTGCGCGGAGTGCCCGCTGTCGCCCCACAGGGCGGAGGCGAAGCCGATCAGGTTGCCCTGCCGCTCGGCGGCCAACAGTTCCTTGCCCGCGGTGTCGCGCGGTGCCACCGGGCCGATGACCCCGTCGTACCAGCTCTCGGCGCGCCGGGAGCCCGCCTTGTACGTGCGGTGCTGGTCCGTCATGAACTCGCCCCACGGGAAGCTGCTGGAGACCAGGTGGTCCCAGGCGGTGTCCCCGGCGGAGTAGTACTCGGTGCGCTTGCCCGGTACCGCGACGGTGTCGATGGAGCCGAAGTACACGGCGTTGCCGAGCGGGCGGTAGGCCCCGGCCACGTCGACGAAGTCCGCGGCGACGCCCATCGACTGGTAGGCAGATTCGACGGTGCCCAGGTCACGGTCGCGCACCCGGTAGGTGCGGTCCCCGTGGACCCGGCCCTTCTCGATCTGGGCCAGGTTGTAGACGTACGGGCTCTTCGCGCTGCCCTTCCAGTTCAGCGTGACCGCGCCCTTGCCGAGCTTGGCCAGCAGGGCCTGGCCCTCGGCCGATTCGACGGTCAGCACCGGGAGGGAGCCGCCCGCGTAGCCGGTGAAGGCCTGCCAGCGGCCGGGGGCGTCGCGGTAGAGGAGTGCGGCCTTGGCTCCGGCCGCCTTCGCATTGCCCGCGATCTCGTACGCCGAGCCCTCGTCCGCCGTCTCGACCAGGACGATCGCACCCTTGGCGGCGACGGCGGCGAGCTCCTCGGGAGTGCCCGAGCCCGCGTCGACGAGCGGGGCGCTGCCGGTGCCGTCGAGGTTGTCACTGCCGGTGGAGGCGGTGATCGGGTGCAGCACCGGGCCGCCGGAGGCCTTCAGTTCGGAGACCAGCGGCGCGGCCGCCCGCCAGTAGCTGCCGAACTCGAAGTCGCCCTCCCGGGCCGCTGCGTCGACCGAGGCGTAGTAGCCGCGGATGGTGCGGCCGCCCATGGCGGTACCCGCGTGCAGCCACTCCGCGCCCCAGGAGCGGGAGAAGGCGAGGGTGGTGGCGCGCGCCTCGGTGGGCTTGTCGGTGGCGATGCTCAGCTTGGCCGCCTTGCGGGCGTCCAGCACGATCACCGTGTCCTTCTTGATCTCCGTCTGCGGACGGCCGAGGTAGGTCAGCGAGTCGTACATCTGCGGGTTCTCGCCGGCGTCGGGGGTACCGACGAAGGCGGAGAGGAAGTACGAGCCCGGGCGGACCCGGTAGACCTGGTCGGCGGCGCCCTCGTTGAAGCGGCGCTCACCGGTGGCGTCGTCGGTGCCGATCACGTCCAGGGAGGACGGGCCGGCGGCCGGCTGGCCCGCGCGGTCGAGGAGCTTGACGCGCAACGTGACCGTCTCCGGCTCCACGTAGAGGGAGAAGGGGGTGGAGACGTGCACGCCCTTGGCCGTGGCGACGACGCGGCCGGTGACGTCCCCGTACTGGGAGCGCTCCAGCCTCGCGGCGGGGTCCAGGGCGAGCGGCACCTTGACGGTGGCGCCGGCCGGGACGGTCACGGTGCGCTCGTCCAGACGGGCGAGCTGGCCGCGGACGGCGGAGCCGTCGTTGCCGGTGACCTTCTCGACGGAGAGGTTCAGCGTGACGGGCCTGGTCCCCGTGTTGGTGTACGGGACCTCGACGGCGGTGCGGTCGCTGCGGTCCTGGGGCCAGTTGAAGGTACCGCCCTGCAGCGCGGGGGCGCCGGTGACGGTGGTGTCGACGGCGGCCTTGACGTCGAGCCGCCCGCCGCCGGTCTCCCGTACGTCGCCGGGGACCGCGGTGTTCGCGGAGCCGACCAGGGCGGCCTTGATCTGCTGCGGGGTCCAGTCGGGGTGGCGCTGCTTGACGATGGCGGCGGCGCCCGCGACGTGCGGGGTGGCCATCGAGGTGCCGGACATGGACTGGTACGCGTACACCCCGCGGCCGCCCGCGGCGGCGGCGGAGATCCCGACGCCGGGGGCGGCGATCTCGGGCTTGAGGGTGTGGTTCAGGCCCGCCGGGCCGCGGCTGGAGAAGGAGGCCGTCGCGTCGTCGCGGTCCACGGCGCCCACCGTCAGCACGCTGGGCGCGCAACCGGGCGAGGAGACCGTGTTGTTGCCGGGGCCGGAGTTGCCGGCGGCGATGACGAACAGGGTGCTGCCGCTCTGGGCCAGGGCCTCGGTGGCGGCGGCCATCGGGTCGTCGCAGTCGAGCCGTGAGGAGTCGCCGAGGCTCATGGAGACCACGTCGGCCTTGCTGTCCACGGCCCACTGCATGCCGGCGATGATCCAGGAGTCCAGGCCGTAGCCGTAGTCGTTGAGGACCTTGCCGCTGAGCAGTTGTGCGCCGGGGGCGACGCCCTTCTTCGCCCCGCCGCTCTCGGTGCCGGAGCCGCCGACGGTGGAGATGGTGTGGGTGCCGTGGCCCTGGCGGTCCTCGGCGGTGTCCGAGTCGGTGAAGTTCTTCGCCTCGGTCACCCGGCCCTTGAGGTCGGGGTGTTCGAGGTCGGTGCCGGTGTCGAGGACCGCGACCTTGGTGCCCGTGCCGTCGAATCCGGCGGCCCAGGCGGCGGTGGCGCCGACCTGCTGCGTGGACCGCTCCAGATTCGCCTGGACCTTGCCGTCCAGCCACAGCTTCTTCAGCGGGGCGGAGGCGGTCGACCGCGCGCGGGGGTCGACGTGCGCGCCGGTGACGTCGGCCCAGAAGTCGGCGGCCTTGTCCTTGTCGGCGGCGAGCGCGACGCCGCCGATGGAGCCGAGGACCAGCGACCGCTCGGCGCCGCGCGGTACGGGCGGGGCGCTGCGGGCCAGGCCCGCGGAGCCCTCGTAGACGGCGATCAGCGGGAGCTTCTTGGCGTGCGCGTCGTCGTAGCCCTGCCGGATCAGGCCGGTGACGTTGAAGAGTTCCTCGTCGGCCTTGCCCGCGGCGAGCGCCTTGACCGCGCTCTCGGGGTAGACGTAGAGGTCCTTGCCCGCCTGCCGGGTCTGCACGATCGGCTGCGAGCCGTCCTGGCGGGGCGCCGCGGTGGCGGCGGTGCGGCCGGCCGCGTCGGTGGACACGAGGATCCGGTCACCGGTGACCAGCGTGACCGTGACGGGCGCGGTGGGCTGCTGCGCTGCCGCCGCGCTCCCCGTGAGGGGCCTCTTCTCGGTGCCGGTCCCCGCTCCGGACGCTCCGTCGCTCGGCTGTGCCGTGGACGGGCCCACGGCCGTGACGGCCAGGGCGGCCGCGATGGCCGCTCCCAGTGCCGTACGCGATATCGGGCGCATCGCTCTCCCCAGGTGAATTCCGGCCAACTACTGCATTGCACGGCGATATCGCCGCGTAAATGGCTTCTGGCCAGCGGATGTTGGTGCTGCGGTGGCGCCACCTTGGCAGAGGGGCGGGGGGTGCGGCGATGATGTCCGCGGCGGGTTTGCGCCGTGGCCGCTTCCCGCCAGGAACGGCACTGAGAGGGTTGGGTGGACGGGTTGCTGAGTGCGATAGGTCTCGACGAAGGACAGGAGTCCGCTTACCGCGCGCTGGTCGCGCTGGGGGCGGCGGAGATACCCGACCTCGCGCACCGTCTGACGCTGCCGGTGCAGCAGACCGAGCGGACCCTGCGCCACCTGGAGCGCCACGGGCTCGCCGCCCAGTCCTCGGCCCGGCCCGGCCGGTGGGTGGCGGCCCCGCCCGGGGTGGCCCTGGGCGCCCTGCTCACCCAGCAGCGGCACGAGCTGGAGCAGGCGGAACTGGCGGCGGCGCTGCTGGCGGAGGAGTACCGGGCGGAGGCCACCGAGCCCGCCGTGCACGACCTGGTGGAGGTGGTGACGGGCGCCAGCGCGGTGGCCCACCGCTTCCACCAGCTCCAGCTCGGCGCCGTGGAGGAGGTGCTCGCGCTGGTCAGCGGCCGGCCGCAGGTGGTGAAGGGGACGGACAACGAGGCGGAGGACCGGGCGGCCGTACGGGGGGTCTCCTACCGGGTGGTCATCGAACGGGAGGTGCTCACCCTGCCGAGCGGGATCCGCGAGGCGTCCACGGCGCTGGCGCGCGGCGAGCACATCCGGGTGACGGGCCAGGTGCCGACCAAACTCGTCATCGCGGACCGGTCGCTCGCGATGGTCCCGCTGACGGCGCGCGGCGCGGAGCCGGCGGCGCTGGTCGTGCACGCGTCGGGGCTGCTGGAGTCCCTGATGGGCCTCTTCGAGGCGGTCTGGCGGGAGTCGCTCCCGCTGCGGCTGGGCTCCACCGGGGCGCCGGAGGAATCGGACGGCGGCCCCGACGCCACGGACCTGGAGATCCTCACCCTCCTTCTGGCGGGGATGACGGACGCGAGCGTGGCGAAGCACCTGGAGCTGGGCCTGCGGACGGTCCAGCGGCGGGTCAAGGGCCTGATGGAGCTGTCGGGGGTCACGACCCGGCTCCAGCTCGGCTGGCACGCGTACGAACGGGGCTGGGTGGCCCGATAGCCCCGGGCCGGGCAGGCTGAGCAGATGGATCTGCCGCAGCTGCCCCAGTTGCTGCTGGTGGGCCTGGTGCTGGTGCTCGGATTGCTCGGGGTACTGGTCCCCGGCGCCCCCGGCGCCCTCCTCGTCTGGGCGGGACTCCTGTGGTGGGCGCTTCACGAACGGTCGTCGGTGGCCTGGGGCCTGCTGGCGGGCGCGACGGCGCTGCTGCTGGTGGTGCAGGTGGTGAAGTGGCTGCTGCCCCCGCGGCGGCTCCGGGGGGTCGGCGTCACCCGCCGGATGGTGGTGTACGCGGGTGCGGGGGCGGTACTGGGCTTCGTGCTGCTCCCGGTGGTGGGTACGGTCCCCGGCTTCGTGGGCGGCATCTACCTCTGCGAGCGACGCCGCCTGGGCACCCACGGGGAGGCGTGGGCGTCCATGCGGGCGGTGATGCGGGCGGTGGGGACGAGCGTGCTGGTGGAGCTGTTCGCGTGCCTGCTCGTGGTGGGGGCGTGGGTGGGGACGCTGCTGTGGGCGTAGCCGCCGGCGCGGCCCGCCTCCTGCCCTCCCGGATCCCGGATCCCGGATCCCGGGACCTAGGGCTCCGGACGGGGCTCACGGCGTAGGCCCCGGGTAGGTCCTCGGCCCGATGCGCCGCGCGGCCCCGGCTGGGATCGTCGGTCCCATGACGGAGTCGGGTTCCAATGGTTTCAGCGGGGCCGAACTGGCATACCTGCGTGCGCAGCACCTGGGCCGGCTCGCGACGGTGGACCCGGCCGGGCAGCCACAGGCGAACCCGGTCGGGTTCTTCCCGCAGGACGACGGCACGGTCCTGGTGGGCGGGCTGGCGATGGGTACGACGAAGAAGTGGCGCAACCTCACCGCGAACCCCCGACTGTCCCTGGTCGTCGACGACCTCGCCAGTGTCCGGCCCTGGAAGGTGCGCGGCGTCGAGATCCGCGGCCACGCCACGCTGGAGGTCGGCCCGCACTCCCTGGGCCCCCACTTCAGCCCGGAGGTCATCCGCATCCACCCGGACCGCGTCCTGTCGTGGGGCCTGGACACCTGACCCCGCAGCGACACCCCCCGCAGCCGGGTCCGGGCGGGGGCCCGGACCCGGGGCGGGCCGCGGTCAGGCTCGGCCCCTGCGCTTCGCGGCGTAGTTCGCGCGGCCCTCCGCCGAGCGGAGCCTCCAGGCGCGATTGATCTCCGAGCGGAGCCTCGCGTCCGTCTTGGCGACGATCCGCTGGTTCTCCCGCAGCAGCTTGCGGTAGCTGTCCAGCCGCCGCTCGGCCAGCTCGCCGGAGGCCAGCGCGGCCAGCACCCCGCACCCCGGCTCCGCCTCGTGCGCGCAGTCGTGGAAGCGGCACCGCTGCGCGTACTCCTCGATCTCCGAGAAGACCTGCCCGACGCCCGCCTCCGCGTCGAAGAGGCCGACGCCCCGCAGTCCGGGGGTGTCGATCAGCACGCCGCCGCCCGGCAGCGCGAGCAGGTTGCGCGTGGTGGTGGTGTGGCGGCCCTTGCCGTCGACGTCACGCGCCGCCTGGACGTCCATCACTTCCTCCCCGAGCAGCGTGTTGGCCAGCGTGGACTTGCCCGCGCCGGAGATCCCGAGGAGCACGCTCGTCCCGCCTCCGACCACCGCGGCGAGCACGTCCGTGCCCTCCCCGGTCCTCGAGGACACGGTGAGGACCTGGACACCGGGCGCCGCCGTCTCGACGTCCTCGACGAGGTGCCCGAGGGTGACCGGGTCCGGGACGAGGTCCGCCTTGGTCAGGACGACGAGCGGCTGCGCCCCCGATTCCCAGGCGAGCGCGAGGAACCGCTCGATGCGGCCGAGGTCCAGTTCGACGGCCAGCGACACCGCGATGATCGCGTGGTCGACGTTCGCGGCGAGGATCTGCCCCTCGGACCGCTGGGAGGAGGTGGACCGTACGAAGGCGGTCCGGCGCGGCAGGTACGTCTTCACGTAGCGCGGATTGCCGTGCGCCTCCAGCACCGCCCAGTCGCCGGTGCAGATGACCCGGAGCGGGTCGTGCGGGGTGACGAAGGCGGTGTCGGCGCGGACGATGCCGTGCGCCGTCATGACATCGCACTGGCCGCGGTCGACCCGTACGACCCGGCCGGGCAGCAGGCCCTGATCCGTGTACGGGGCGAACTCGGCCGCCCACGCCTCGTCCCAGCCGTAGGGGGCCAGGGCGTGCGCACACCCGGAGGCCTGCTCGGAAGACGAAGCGGAGGAAGAGGAAGAGAGGGAAGAGGAGAAAGCGGGGAGAGACAAGGGAAACCCTTCACAGGGTGGCCCCGGCGGTGCGCCGCTACGGGCGCGAAAGAGGTGAGAGGTCAGCCGGAGACCACAGAAGTGACATTGATGGTCTTCTGAGTGCGGGCAACGCCCTGCGCCATGACAGTCATCAATGAACTCACCTCCGGGTCTGCATACGTACTGACGAGCCGTTCCGCACCGGTCGGCGGGAACGGCCCCACCGTAACAAGCAGCCTCAGGCGTGCGCCACTTCTTTTACGGACTGTCCTGAAACTTGATTTCGAACTTACCGCCGGTCAGGCCGGACCGGAGAAATCTGCAGTCAAGTCAGCGACGGACACTAAGCTGTTCTGATGGAGACCAGCGGAACCGCATATTCTGAGACGGTTTACGAGACGCCTTGCACCGCCCCCGCCGCGTCGCGGAACACGTCGACGACCGAGACGGCTCCCGACACCCGGCGGCGGATCCTGCGGGTCTCCATGGAGTTGTTCGCCGTCCGCGGCTTCCACGAGACCTCGCTGCGGGAGATCGCCGAACAGGTGGGCGTCTCCAAGCCGGCGGTGCTCTACCACTTCCCCGGGAAGGCCGACATCCTCGGCGCCCTCGTCGAACCGATGCTCCGCGATCTGGCGGCCGCCCTGGCCCGCGCCGCGGCATCCGGCGGTTCCGCCGCGCCCGACGGGCCCGGCACCGCCGCCACCTCCGGCACCTCGGACCGGGCCCGGTGGGCCGCCATCGAGGGGGTTCTCGACGTCTGGCTGGACCACCGCCACCTGCTGCGCCTCAACCTCCAGGACGCCGCCCTGGCCACATCCGACCCGGCCTTCGCCCGCCTGCGCGACGCCATGCTCCGCGCCAACTTCCTGGTCGCGGGGCCGCATCCCGCATTCGCGGAACGGGTGCGGGCCGCCCAGGCCGTCGCGATGCTCTCCGACCCGGTGGTGCTCTTCGCCGACGCTCCCGTCCCCGTGCTGCGCGAGGCCGTCCTGGACGGCGTACGGCGCCTGCTCGACGGGCAGCACGGGCCGCAGGTGCCGTCGCGGCCCGTGCCGGGGGGACGGCGCGGTCGGCCCGCCGCCATGAGCCCGGCCATGATCGAGGCCGCCCGCCGGATGCACGCGGCGGGCAGCGGGGCCACCGCGATCGCCGCCGCCCTCGGCGTCTCCCGGGCCACGGTCTACCGGCACCTGCCCCAGGAGGAGGCCCCCGAGTGACGGGACCGGACCGGCGGGCCACTCTCCGGCCCGCCGGTGTCCGATGTGTTCAAGACGGGCCCGGCCGGGCGCGCCTAGGGTGAGTTCATGACTCCCCGACTCGACATGATCGGCCTCATCGTCTCCGACATGGCCGCATCGCTCGCCTTCTACCGCCGCCTCGGCATCGACGTACCCGCCGAGGCGGACTCCCAGCCGCACGTCGAGGCCGTGCTGCCGGGCGGGCAGCGGATCGGCTGGGACACGGAGGAGGTCATCCGCTCCTTCGACCCGTCCTGGACCCGCCCCACGAGCGACGGCCGGGTGGGACTCGCCTTTCTGTGCGACTCCCCCGCCGAGGTGGACTCGCTGTACGCGGAGCTGACGGAGGCCGGGAACACGGGCCACCTGAAGCCCTGGGACGCCTTCTGGGGGCAGCGCTATGCCGTCGTCCTTGACCCGGACGGCTCCGGGGTCTCCCTCTTCGCACCGGCCGAAGCGGCCACGCCCCCCGGCCCCGCCGCGTAGGCCCCCGCCAGGGTGCGCCCCTCGCGGGGGTCATGGGCCCGGTCGGCGTATCGAAGCGCCGTGCCGGGGGCCGGCCGCGGTCAGTGCTTGCGCAGGCGGGAGCTGTAGTCCTCGGGGGGCAGGAACTTCGACCAGCGCTCCGGGAACTCCGAGGGCATGCCCCCGTCCTCGTCGCCCTCGTCGTCCTCCGACTCCCCCTCGGCCAGGGCCCGCCAGGCGGCGGCCCGGGCCACGAGCTGGGCCGCCTCCGCCTCGCGGACCCGCTCGTTCGCCTCGCGGGCGGCCGCGGTGGCCACCGAGGGCCAGACCCGGTCGATCGCGGCGTTGACGGCGGCCCCGACCAGGACGGCGAAGGCCGAGATGCCGATCCACAGCAGGATCGCCACGGGGGCGGCCAGCGATCCGTAGATGGTCGGGCCCTCCACCGTGTTGGTGAGGTAGATCCGCAGCAGGAAGGAGCCGAGCACCCACATGGCGAGGGCGACCAGCGCGCCGGGCACGTCCTCGATCCAGGGCGAGCGGACCGGGACGGAGACGTGGTAGAGCGTGGTCAGGAAGGCGATGGAGAGCAGGGTGACGACGGGCCAGTACAGGACCGCGATCACCTCGGTGCTCCAGGGCACCAGCCGCACCACCGCGTCGGGGCCGACCACCATCAGCGGCAGCACGATGGCGCCGATCAGCAGGGCGGCGATGTAGAGGACGAAGGCGAGCAGCCTGGTCTTGACGATGCCGCGATGTCCGTCGAGCCCGTACATGACGGTGATGGTGTCGATGAAGACGTTGACGGCGCGCGAGCCCGACCAGAGGGCGAAGGCGAAACCGAGGGAGATGAGGTCGGGCCGGCCCCGGCCGGTGACGTCGTCGAGCATCGGTTTGGCGATGTCGTTGACGCCCCGGTCGGAGAGCACGGTGCCGACCGCCCGCAGGATGTTCTCCTCGATGCTGGCGACGGTCGTACCGCCCGACCAGCCGTCCACGTAGCCGAGGAGGCCCAGCAGGCCCAGGAAGAGCGGGGGCAGCGAGAGCAGGGTGAAGAAGGCCGCCTCGGCGGCGAGTCCGAGGATCCGGTACTCGATGCACGAGTTCACGGTGTCTTTGAGCAGCAGCCACGCCATCTTGCGCTTGGAGACGTTGCGGTAGAGGGCGCGGGCCCGGTGGAGGCGTCCCGGAATCCGCTCAGGTGTTTCTTTCGCGTGCTGCACGTCCTTACGGTATCGGCATGGCAGCCACCACCCACACAGTCACCAATCAGGCACCGCCCCTCGTGGGCCACGACGTCTACGGCAGCGACCGGGCCCTGAGCGAGGGGGTCGAGCGGCACCTCGCGGACGCCGCGCCCGAACTCGCCGCGGAGGTAAGGGAAGAGCTCACCGGCCTCGGGCGCGCTGCGGGGTCCCGGCAGGCGCAGGACTGGGGGGCGCAGGCGAACGAGAACCCGCCGAAGCTGCGGACGCACGACCGGTACGGCAACCGGATCGACGAGGTGGAGTTCCATCCCTCCTGGCACCGGCTGCTCGGGCAGGCCGTGGGCGCCGGGCTGACCGACGCGTGGGGGCGGCCGGCGGGCCACCTGCGGCGGGCGGCCGGTTTCTTCGTGTGGTCCCAGGCGGAGGCGGGGCACGGCTGCCCGGTCTCGATGACGCACGCGGCGGTACCGGCGCTGCGGACCGATCCGGAGCTGGCGGCCGTGTGGGAGCCGCGGCTGACCTCGCACGTGTACGAGGAGGGCCTGCGGCCGGCCGGGCAGAAGGCCGGAGTGCTCTTCGGGATGGGCATGACGGAGAAGCAGGGCGGCAGCGACGTCCGGGCGAACACGACGGCGGCCGTCCCGCTGGACGCCTCGGGCGAGTACCTGCTGACGGGGCACAAGTGGTTCTGTTCGGCCCCGATGTGCGACGGGTTCCTGGTCCTGGCGCAGGCACCGGGCGGGCTGACCTGTTTCCTGGTGCCGCGCGTGCTGCCGGACGGGACGCGCAACGTCTTCGCGATCCAGCGGCTGAAGGACAAGCTGGGCAACCGGTCGAACGCGTCGAGCGAGGTGGAGTTCGACGGGACGTGGGCGCGGCGGGTGGGCGAGGAGGGCCGGGGGGTGCGGACCATCATCGAGATGGTCGCGGCGACCCGGCTGGACTGCGTCATCGGTTCGGCCTCGCTGATGCGCAGCGCCCTGACGCAGGCCGCTCACCATGCGGAGCACCGCTCTGCTTTCGGAGCACCGCTCATCGACCAGCCCCTGATGCGCAACGTGCTCGCCGACCTCGCCCTGGAGTCGGAGGCGGCCACCACCCTCACGCTCCGCCTCGCGGCCGCGTACGACGCCGTCCAGAGTTCGGGCAACGAGCAGGAGCGGGCCTTCCTGCGCATCGCGGTGCCCGCCGCGAAGTACTGGGTGACCAAGCGCTGTACGCCGATGGTGGCGGAGGCACTGGAGTGTCTGGGCGGAAACGGCTACGTCGAGGAGTCCGGGATGCCCCGGCTGCTGCGCGAGTCCCCGCTGAACTCCATCTGGGAGGGCTCGGGCAACGTCCAGGCCCTCGACGTACTGCGCGCCCTGCAGCGCGAGCCGCAGGCGCTGAACGCCTTCCTCCAGGAGGTCGGCCTGGCCCGCGGCGCCGACCACCGGCTGGATTCGGCCATCAAGAACCTGCTGACCGAGCTCGCGGACCTGGAGGGCATCGAGGCGCGGGCCCGGCGGGTCGTGGAGCGGATGGCCTTGGTGTTGCAGGGATCCCTGCTGGTGCGCTGGGCACCGCCGGAGGTCGCGGACGCCTTCTGCGCCTCGCGCCTGGGCGGGGACTGGGGCGCGGCCTTCGGCACGCTGCCGCACACGCTGGATCTGGGATCCGTGGTGGAACGGGCCCGGATCGCGGGCTGAGAGAGGGCCCCAACCCTCCGCTCGCCGCCTGACGGAAGGCCCCAACCTTCCGAACAGAACCGCCCGGCCGACATCCGGGCCCGTTGACCTCGAACAGGGATGGCGCCGCGCCGACTCGGCACCACCCCTGATCCGAGAAGCCCCGAGGAAGGAGCTGTCACGTCGCTCGGCGACGTCCGTACAGTTTCGATCGGCCGACCGGGACTTGGCCAGAGTTGCAAGACGTTGCAACCTTTGACTCGGCACCGCCCTCGGGGCCGTGCCGGTCCACCCCGTGACGGGGCGCGCACCGGACGGCCCACCGGGCGGAAGCCGTCGTACGTCTGTTCCGCACGGGGAGGTTCAGGTGGCCCACACCACAGGCAGCGCGGTCGATGCGGCACGCATCTCGGCCATGGACGCGCGGGAGGCCGCGCGTCTGCTCAAGGGGGTACGGGCGGCCGCGCTGGCCGGGGACCGGCCGCCGGCCGCGCCGCGCCCGGAGATCGCCGAGTCATGGCGCCGGATGATGGCGGGCGGGGTCCACCCGGACCGCGACAGCCGGTCGCGGATGCTGTCGGTCGCCGAGACCGAGGAGCGGCGCCAGACCTCTCCGCTCCGGGACCTGCTGCCCGTCCTGCGCGAAGGGCTGCTGCCCTCGCTGGACGAGGCCCTGCACATCATGGTCGTCGCCGACGCGGACGGGCGGCTGCTGTGGCGGGAGGGCCACTCCTCGATCCTGCGCAACGCGGACCGGCTCGGCTTCGGGGTGGGCGCCCACTGGGACGAGTCGGTGGTCGGCACCAACGGGGTCGGCACCGCCCTGGTGGCCCGCAGACCGGTGCAGGTGTTCTCGGCGGAGCACTTCGTGTCCAGCCACCACGACTGGACCTGCGCCGGAGCCCCCGTACGGGACCCGCGCGACGGCTCGCTGCTCGGGGTCCTCGACGTCAGCGGGCCGCTGGCCACCATGCACCCGGCGACCCTGGCGTGGGTGAGCTCGGTGGCCCGGCTCGCGGAGCGGGAGCTGCGCGTACGGCACCTGGAGTCGCTGGAACGGCTGCGGTCGGTGGCGGCCCCGCTGCTGGCCCGGGTGGCGGGGCGGGCACTGGCCGTGGACGGCAACGGGTGGACGGCGGCCGTCACGGGGCTCGCGCCGGTCGACCGGATCCCGTTGCCCAAGTCCTTCGGACCCGGTCGGGTGTGGGTGCCGCAGCTCGGCGACTGCCTGGTGGAGCCCCTGCCGGGCGGCTGGCTGGTGAACGTCACGGAGGCCCGTACGGGCGCCGGGGCGGCCGCCCGCGTCGTCCTCGACCTCAGCCGCCCGGGGGCCTGGCGGACCACCGTGTACGGGGCGGCGGGGAGCTGGTCGCAGGAGCTGAGCCCGCGCCACGCGGAGCTGCTGTTCCTGCTGGCGGAGTCCCCCAAGGGGCGCACGGCGGCGGAACTCTCGCAGGAGCTGTTCGGGGACCCCACGCGCACGGTGACGGTCCGCGCGGAGATCTCCCGGGTGCGGCGCAACCTCGGCGGCGTACTCGCCCACCGCCCGTACCGCTTCGCGCACGACGTGGAGGTGGAGCTGATCCGCCCCGAGAACCCGGCCGCGCTGCTGCCGCACTCCACGGCGCCGGCGGTCATCAGCGCCCGGCTGGGCCCGGCGCGGACCGGCGTGATTCCCTGACGTCCATGAGTACGAGCACACTGACCACCTGGTCCCTGGAAATGAACGCACCGACCGACCTCGTCCCGGCGGCCGTCCCGGGTCCGGAGATCCGGATCGTCCGGTCGGAGGTCCCCTCTCCGGAGTTCAGCCGGTTCCTCTACGCCTCGGTGGGCGGCGACATCCACTGGACGGACCGGCTGGCGCTGACCCGCGCGCAGTGGGTGGAGCAGCTGGACCGTCCGGGCGTGGAGACGTGGGTGGCGTACGACCGGGGCACCCCGGCGGGGTACGTGGAACTCGATCCGCAGCCCGACGGTGTGGTGGAGATCATGTACTTCGGCCTCCTCCCCGCCTTCCGGGGGCGGCGCATCGGCGGTCACCTGCTGACCGTGGGCATCGAGCGGGCCTGGTCCCTGGCCGAGCGGTGGCCGGACCTGGCCCCGACGCGGCGCGTCTGGCTGCACACGTGCAGCGACGACGGCCCAACCGCCATGGCGAACTACCTCCGGCGGGGCTTCAAGGTCTTCAAGGAGGAGACGGAGGAGAAGGAGTCCGCTCCGACCCCCGGCCCCTGGCCCGGCGCGTAGCCGCAGCGGGGGCCGGCCCTGCCGGGCCGCCCCCTACCTGCCCTTCCCCCCTTCCGCGGGCTCCGCCCCGGGAAGCCGCGCCGCACACGGGCCTGTGGCTGCCGCCCCCCAAAGGGGCTCCTGAGGTGACTCCCGTCACGGGGATCTTGCGATGCGAGACGAGTTCGTCCGGATAGTGGACAGTAGTGGACTCCTCCAATCGCCACATGCCACGCTTCCCCCCATGAACGGAGCTGGAATTGCCTTGGTGAGTCGGCGGCACGTCGACCTCGGCCGCATGTCCAGCGCCATCTGTCCGGCGCGCTGACGCACAGCACCGCCGCGACAGCGCCCCGCACCGACGTCGCCGCGGACGCGAACACACCGCCCGCCGTCAGCCCACACCGCAGTCCCCTGTAGGCCGGTCGTCGCCCCAAAAGGGCGACGAAACAGCCACATCCGCTCCACGCGCGCCAGGGGTCACGCCGCCGCTCCCCCTGCCCCTGCCTCGAGCCGCCGAAGAAGGACGTACCGCCATGGCCGCCACCCCCGATACGACCGCAGCCGCCGCACCCGCCGCCGCCGCGCGCCGCAAGACCGGCCGTCACCGCGGTGAGGGCCAGTGGGCCGTCGGACACCACACGCCCCTCAACGGCAACGAGCAGTTCAAGAAGGACGACGACGGTCTCAATGTGCGGGCGCGCATCGAGAACATCTACTCCAAGGCGGGCTTCGACTCGATCGACCCCAACGACCTGCGCGGCCGTATGCGCTGGTGGGGCCTCTACACCCAGCGCAAGCCCGGGATCGACGGCGGCAAGACCGCAATCCTGGAGCCGGAGGAGCTGGACGACAAGTACTTCATGCTGCGCGTCCGCATCGACGGCGGCCGGCTGACCACTGAGCAGCTGCGCGTCATCGGCGAGATCTCCGAGGAGTTCGCCCGCGGCACCGCCGACCTCACGGACCGGCAGAACGTGCAGTACCACTGGATCCGCATCGAGGACGTCCCGGAGATCTGGCGCCGTCTGGAGGCCGTCGGCCTCTCGACCACCGAGGCCTGCGGTGACACCCCCCGCGTGATCCTGGGCTCGCCCGTCGCCGGCATCGCGCTGGACGAGATCATCGACGGCACCCCCGCCATCGATGAGATCTACGCCCGCATCGTGGGCAACCCCGCCTTCTCGAACCTGCCCCGCAAGTTCAAGTCCGCGATCTCCGGCTCGCCGCTGCTCGACGTGGCGCACGAGATCAACGACATCGCCTTCGTGGGCGTGAACCACCCCGAGCACGGCCCCGGCTTCGACGTCTGGGTCGGCGGCGGCCTCTCCACCAACCCGAAGCTGGGCGTGCGCCTGGGCACCTGGGTCTCGCTCGACGAGGTCCCGGACGTCTACGAGGGCGTCATCTCGATCTTCCGCGACTACGGCTACCGCCGGCTGCGCACCCGCGCCCGCCTGAAGTTCCTCGTCGCCGACTGGGGCCCGGCCAAGTTCCGCCAGGTCCTGGAGGACGAGTACTTGAAGCGCAAGCTGACCGACGGCCCCGCGCCCGAGCAGCCCAGCGGCCAGTGGCGCGACCACGTCGGCGTGCACCAGCAGCAGGACGGCAAGTTCTACGTCGGCTTCGCGCCCCGCGTGGGCCGTGTCGACGGCGCCACCCTGACGAAGATCGCCGCCGTCGCCGAGCAGCACGGTTCCGGCCGGCTGCGCACCACCGCCGAGCAGAAAATGATCGTGCTCGACATCGAGGCGGGCCAGGTCGACTCGGTCGTCGCGGCCCTGGAGGCGCTGGACCTGCGGGTCAACCCGTCCCCGTTCCGACGCGGCACGATGGCCTGCACCGGCATCGAGTTCTGCAAGCTGGCCATCGTCGAGACGAAGGCGCGCGGCGCCTCGCTGATCGACGAACTGGAGCGCCGCCTGCCGGAGTTCGCCGAGCCGCTCACCATCAACATCAACGGCTGCCCGAACGCCTGCGCCCGCATCCAGGTGGCGGACATCGGTCTCAAGGGCCAGCTGGTCCTGGACGACGAGGGCAACCAGGTCGAGGGCTACCAGGTCCACCTGGGCGGCGCACTCGGACTGGAGGCCGGGTTCGGCCGCAAGGTCCGCGGCCTCAAGGTCACCTCGGCCGGTCTGCCGGACTACGTCGAGCGGGTCGTCTCGCGCTTCGAGAAGCAGCGCGAGGACGGCGAGCGCTTCGCCTCCTGGGTCACCCGCGCCAAGGACGAGGATCTGTCGTGAGCGAGCGCGCCGCACCGTTCTACTGCCCGTACTGCGGCGACGAGGACCTGTTCCCGAACGAAACAGGTCACGGCGCCTGGGAATGCAGGGCCTGCAATCGAGCCTTCCAGCTGAAGTACCTCGGGCTGCTGGCCCGGGGTGTTCAGTCCAATGACGCTGGAGGGGACGAGATATGACCACGATTCAGGACGCAGATCTCAAGGCGGGCGAGTTCAAGACCGCCGACCTCAAGGCGCTGGCCGAGCAGGCGGGCCGGGACCTCGAGGACGCCAGTCCGCTGGAGATCCTCACCTGGGCGGCCGAGACCTTCGGCAGGAAGTTCGCCGTGACCTCCTCCATGGAGGACGCGGTCGTCGCCCACCTCGCCTCCCGCGCCTTCCCCGGCGTGGACGTGGTCTTCCTCGACACGGGCTACCACTTCGAGGAGACCATCGGCACCCGTGACGCGGTCGAGGCCGTGATGGACGTCCACGTCATCACGCTCACCCCGCGCCAGAGCGTCGCCGAGCAGGACGCCGAGTACGGCCCCAGACTGCACGACCGCGACCCCGACCTGTGCTGCGCACTGCGCAAGGTCAAGCCGCTCGAAGAGGGCCTGACCGCGTACGACGCGTGGGCGACGGGCCTGCGCCGCGACGAGTCCCCGACCCGGGCGAACACCCCGGTCGTCGGCTGGGACGAGAAGCGGCAGAAGGTCAAGGTCTCGCCGATCGCCCGCTGGACCCAGGACGACGTGGACGCGTACGTCCTGGAGCACGGTGTGCTCACCAACCCGCTGCTGATGGACGGTTACGCCTCCGTAGGCTGTGCCCCCTGCACCCGCCGGGTGGCGGCGGGCGAGGACGCCCGCGCCGGCCGCTGGGCCGGGCGCGGCAAGACCGAGTGCGGACTGCACGGCTGATGACGACCACCAGCAGGGCAACCAGCGAGACCGACGCACGTACAGAACCGACGGAGACGAACCAGATGAGCGTGAGCGACCAGGGCGCCACCGTGTGGCTGACCGGGCTGCCGAGCGCGGGCAAGACCACCATCGCCTATGCGCTGGCCGAGCGGCTGCGCACCGAGGGCCACCGTGTGGAGGTCCTCGACGGCGACGAGATCCGCGAGTTCCTCTCCGCCGGTCTCGGCTTCAGCCGCGAGGACCGGCACACCAACGTGCAGCGGATCGGCTTCGTCGCCGAACTCCTGGCGTCCAACGGCGTCAAGGCGCTCGTCCCGGTGATCGCGCCGTTCGCGGACAGCCGTGAGGCCGTCCGCAAGCGGCACGCCGCCGAGGGCACCTCGTACCTGGAGGTCCACGTGGCCACCCCGGTCGAGGTCTGCTCCGAGCGTGACGTGAAGGGCCTGTACGCCAAGCAGGCGGCGGGCGAGATCTCCGGTCTGACCGGGGTCGACGACCCGTACGAGGCCCCGGAGTCCCCGGACCTCCGTATCGAGTCGCACACGCAGTCCGTACAGGAGTCGGCTTCGGCCCTGCACGCGCTGCTCACCGAGAGGGGTCTGGCATGACCGCCACCGTCGCACACGTCCACGAAGGGACGGACGCGCCCTACGCGCTGTCGCACCTCGACGCCCTCGAATCGGAGGCCGTGCACATCTTCCGTGAGGTGGCGGGCGAGTTCGAGAAGCCGGTGGTGCTCTTCTCCGGCGGCAAGGACTCGATCGTCATGCTGCACCTGGCGCTGAAGGCGTTCGCGCCGGCGCCGGTGCCGTTCACCCTGCTCCACGTGGACACCGGGCACAACTTCCCCGAGGTCCTGGACTACCGCGACCGTGCGGTCGCCAAGCACGGCCTGCGCCTGCACGTGGCCTCCGTCCAGGAGTACATCGACGCCGGCAAGCTCCGCGAGCGCCCCGACGGCGTCCGCAACCCGCTGCAGACCGTCCCGCTGACCGAGGCGATCCAGAGCCGCAAGTTCGACGCCGTCTTCGGCGGCGGCCGCCGCGACGAGGAGAAGGCCCGCGCCAAGGAGCGCGTCTTCTCCCTGCGCGACGAGTTCTCCCAGTGGGACCCGCGCCGCCAGCGCCCCGAGCTGTGGCAGCTCTACAACGGCCGCCACGCGCCGGGCGAGCACGTGCGCGTCTTCCCGCTGTCCAACTGGACCGAGCTGGACGTGTGGCAGTACATCGCCCGCGAGAAGATCGAACTGCCGGAGATCTACTTCGCCCACGAGCGCGAGGTCTTCCAGCGCAACGGCATGTGGCTGACGGCCGGCGAATGGGGCGGCGCCAAGGACGGCGAGACCACCGAGACCCGCCTGATCCGCTACCGCACCGTCGGTGACATGTCCTGCACCGGTGCCGTCGACTCCGACGCCACCACGCTCGACGCCGTGATCACCGAAATCGCCGCCTCCCGGCTCACCGAGCGGGGCGCGACCCGCGCCGACGACAAGCTGTCCGAGGCCGCGATGGAAGACCGCAAGCGCGAAGGGTACTTCTAACCATGACCTCCACCACCGATCAGGTCGCCGGGCTCGACGACCTCGCGGCGACCACGCTGCTGCGCTTCGCGACCGCGGGTTCCGTCGACGACGGCAAGTCCACCCTGGTCGGCCGTCTCCTGCACGACTCCAAGTCGGTCCTCACCGACCAGCTGGAGGCCGTGGAGCGGGTTTCCGCCGACCGTGGGCAGGACGCCCCGGACCTCGCGCTGCTGACCGACGGCCTGCGGGCCGAGCGGGAGCAGGGCATCACCATCGACGTGGCCTACCGCTACTTCGCCACCGCCCGCCGCCGGTTCATCCTCGCCGACACCCCCGGGCACGTGCAGTACACCCGCAACATGGTCACCGGCGCCTCCACCGCCGACCTCGCCGTCGTGCTGGTCGACGCCCGCAACGGCGTGATCGAGCAGACCCGCCGGCACGCCGCGGTCGCCGCCCTGCTGCGGGTCCCCCACGTGGTCCTGGCCGTCAACAAGATGGACCTCGTCGGCTACGAGGAGTCCGTCTTCGCGAAGATCGCCGAGGAGTTCACCGCGTACGCCACGGGCCTGGGCGTCCCGGAGATCACCGCGATCCCGATCTCGGCCCTGGCCGGCGACAACGTGGTGGAGCCCTCCGCGCACATGGACTGGTACGGCGGCCCCACGGTGCTGGAGCACCTGGAGACCGTCCCGGTCAGCCACGACCTCACCGCCTGCCCGGCGCGTTTCCCGGTGCAGTACGTGATCCGTCCGCAGACCGCCGAGCACCCCGACTACCGGGGCTACGCCGGCCAGATCGCCTCCGGCGTGCTGCGCGTCGGCGAGGCCGTCACCGTCCTGCCGTCGGGCCGCACCTCGGTCATCGAGGGCATCGACGCGCTCGGCGAGAGCGTCGACATCGCGTGGGCACCGCAGTCGGTGACCCTGCGTCTGAGGGACGACATCGACATCTCGCGCGGCGACCTGATCGCGCCGTCGTCGAGCTCGCCCGCCACCACGCAGGACGTCGTGGCGACGGTCTGCCACGTGGCGGACCAGCCCCTCGCCGTGGGCGCCCGGGTGCTGATCAAGCACACCACGCGCACGGTGAAGGCGATCGTCAAGGAGATCCCCTCGCGGCTGACCCTGGACGACCTGTCCCAGCACCCGAACCCCGGGCAGCTCGTGGCCAACGACATCGGCCGCGTCGTCGTCCGTACCGCCGAGCCGCTCGCGCTCGACGCGTACGCCGACTCGCGCCGCACCGGATCCTTCCTGCTGATCGACCCGGCGGACGGCACGACCCTGGCGGCCGGCATGGTCGGCGAATCCTTCGCCTCCAAGGCCGCGACCACCGTTCAGGCCGACGAGGAAGGGTGGGACTTCTGATCATGCGTGCCGATATCTACTCCACCTTCGCGAAAGAGGGCGGCCGCGTAGGCAGCGGCTCCCTCGGCAGCGGCCAGGGAGGTGTGGGGCGATGTGCGTGATGACGTACGCGCACCGCATGCGCGCCCACGCCCCCCACGAGCCGTACCTGCCCCCGCTCCACAGACGAAGACCTGCGTCGTAACCTCACGGCGCTTCGAGAGGAAGTCCTCCCGTGCCTGCCACCGGTACCCCGCGCTCCGCACTTTCCCGTCACGGCCTGCGCCGCGGCATCGCCGCCGCTGCCGCCCTGCCGCTCCTGGTAGGCGCCCTCGCCTCGTGCGGCTACGGCTCCGAGGCCGAGAAGGACGACGCTCCGAAGGCGAACACCGCCGCCGACGCCGGCACGAAGCTGTCGGCCTCCGAGGTCCGCATCGGCTACTTCCCGAACCTGACCCACGCCACCGCGCTGGTCGGTCTCCAGGAAGGCCTGATCGCCAAGGAACTCGGCGCCACCACGATCAAGCCGCAGTCCTTCAACGCCGGCCCCTCCGAGATCGAAGCCCTCAACGGCGGCTCTCTCGACATCGGCTTCATCGGCCCCTCCCCGTCGATCAACGCCTACGTCAAGTCCAAGGGATCCAACCTGCGGATCATCTCCGGCTCCGCCTCCGGCGGCGTCAAACTGGTCGTCAACCCCGCCAAGATCAAGACCCTGGACGACCTCAAGGGCAAGAAGATCGCCACCCCCCAGAAGGGGAACACCCAGGACGTCGCCTTCCTCAACTGGATCGCCGAAAAGGGCTGGAAGGTCGACCCCGAGTCCGGCAAGGGCGACGTCTCCGTCGTCCGCACCGACAACAAGGTCACCCCCGACGCCTTCAAGCAGGGCTCCATCGACGGCGCCTGGGTACCCGAACCCACGGCCTCCAAGCTCGTCTCCGACGGCGCCGCCGTCCTCCTCGACGAAACCGCCCTCTGGCCCGACAAGAAGTTCGTGATCACGAACATCATCGTGTCCCAGAAGTTCCTCAAGGAGCACCCCGACGTCGTCGAGGCCGTCCTCAAGGGCACCGTCAAGACCAACGAGTGGATCAACGCCAACCCCGACAAGGCCAAGGCCTCCGCGAACGCGAAGCTCGCCGCCGAAAGCGGCAAGCCCCTCGACGCCAAGGTCATCGACCCGGCATGGCCCAGCATCCTCATCACCGACGACCCCCTCGCAGCGACGCTGAAGACCCAGTCCGAATGGGCCGTCAAGGCCAAGCTCATCCAGCAGCCCGACCTCAACGGCATCTACGACCTCACCCTGCTGAACAAGGTCCTCAAGACCGCCGGCAAGCCCGAGGTCTCCGACGCCGGCCTCGGCGCCACCAAGTAACCCGTAATCCAGCAACCCAGGAGGTGACGACCATGGCCACCATGCTTGCCAAGGCTGCCGAAGGCGCCGTAGCGGAGCACACGCACGCCGCACGCATCGAGCACGTCTCGAAGTCTTTCTCCGGCCCGGCTGGATCGCAGCTCGTCCTGGACGACATCAGCCTCGATGTCGCTCCCGGCGAGTTCGTCACCATCCTGGGTGCCTCGGGGTGTGGAAAGTCCACCCTGCTCAACCTGGTCGCGGGTCTGGACAAGCCGACCGCGGGTTCCATCGAGACCCCCGGCGGCCGTCCGTCGCTCATGTTCCAGGAGCACGCCCTGTTCCCGTGGCTGACCGCGGGCAAGAACATCGAACTCGCCCTGCGCCTGCGCGGGGTGGCCAAGGCCGACCGCAAGCCGGAGGCCGAGCGGCTGCTGGAGCTGGTCCGGCTCGGCGGCTCGTACGGCAAGCGGGTCCACGAGCTGTCCGGCGGCATGCGCCAGCGCGTGGCCCTGGCCCGCGCGCTCGCCCAGGACAGCCAGCTGCTGCTGATGGACGAGCCGTTCGCGGCGCTCGACGCCATCACCCGCGACGTGCTGCACGGCGAACTCACCCGCATCTGGGAAGAGACGAACCTGTCCGTCCTGTTCGTCACGCACAACGTCCGCGAGGCCGTACGCCTCGCGCAGCGTGTGGTCCTGCTGTCCTCGCGCCCCGGCCGGATCGCGAAGGAGTGGACCGTGGGCATCCCGCAGCCGCGTCGCATCGAGGACGCGGACGTCGCGGAACTGTCCCTTGAGATCACTGAACACCTGCGTGGGGAGATCCGCCGCCATGGCCAGCACTGACACCACTGCCGGGGCCCAGTCCAAGGCCAAGGCCGAAGACCTCGCCGGACTGGAGGCGGGTCTCGACGCGCTCGACGCCGTCCAGACCCACCGCACCCCGGTCCGCGAAGTCCTCGTCAAGAAGGTCCTGCCGCCGGTCATCGCCGTGGGCCTGGTCCTCCTCGTCTGGCAGATCCTGGTCGCAGCGAAGATCACCGACGAGACCAAGCTCCCTGCCCTGTCCTCCGTCTGGGACAGCCTGTCCGACATGTGGATGAAGGGCACCCTGCTCGAGGTCATCTGGACCAGCGTCTCGCGCGGTCTGCTCGGCTTCCTGCTGGCCCTGGCCATCGGCACCCCGCTCGGTCTGCTCGTCGCCCGGGTGAAGTTCGTCCGTGCCGCGATCGGCCCGATCCTGCAGGGTCTGCAGTCGCTGCCCTCGGTCGCCTGGGTGCCGCCGGCCGTGCTCTGGTTCGGTCTCAACGACGCGATGATGTACACGGTCATCCTGCTCGGCGCCGTCCCGTCGATCGCCAACGGCCTCGTCTCCGGCATCGACCAGATCCCGCCGCTGTTCCTGCGGGCCGGCCGCACCCTGGGCGCCACCGGCCTGCGCGGCGCCCGGCACGTGGTCATGCCGGCCGCGCTGCCCGGCTACCTGGCCGGCCTCAAGCAGGGCTGGGCCTTCTCCTGGCGCTCCCTGATGGCCGCCGAGATCATCGCCAGCTCCCCGGACCTGGGCCTGGGCCTGGGCCAGCTCCTCGAGAACGGCCGCAACAACATCGACCTGCCGGGAGTGTTCCTCGCGATCATCCTGATCCTGGTCGTCGGCATCGCGATCGACCTGCTGATCTTCAGCCCGGTCGAGCGGTGGGTGCTGCGCACCCGCGGCCTGCTGGTCAAGAGCTGATCACCGTGCCGGCGCACCACTCCACGCACTCCCCGGCCCTGCTGGTCATAGCCCACGGCAGCCGTGACCCGCGGCACGCGGCGACCGTGCACGCCCTCACCCGGCGGGTACGGGCGCTGCGGCCGGGGCTGCGTGTGGAGACCGCCTTCCTGGACTTCGACGCCCCGACCGTCGACCAGGCGGTGGCCTCGCTCTACCTGTCGGGCGTACGCGAGGTCGTGGCGCTCCCGCTCCTGCTGACGCGGGCGTTCCACGCGAAGTCCGACATCCCGGCGGTGCTCGCCGGCGCCACGTCCCACCTGCCGGACCTCTCGGTCCGGATCGCGGATGTGCTCGGCCCGTCGCCGCTGCTGCTGGCGACCCTGGAGCGCCGGCTGTGGGAAGCCGGCCTCACCCCGGCGGACCGCGCCACCACCGGTGTGGTGCTCGCGTCCGCCGGTTCCTCGGACCCGGAGGCGATCGCAGTGATCGCTGAAATCGCGCGGGAGTGGCGGCACACCGGTTGGTGCGCCGTGCGGCCTGCGTTCGCCTCCGCTGCTCTCCCCCGGACGGAGGACGCCGTACGGGCGCTGCGCGCCGAGGGCGTCCGCCGGATCGCGGTGGCCCCCTACGTCATCGCCCCCGGCCGGCTCCCCGACCGCATCGCGGCGGGCGCCGAAGCCGCGGGCGCCGACGTGGTCTCCGCCGTGCTCGGCCCCTCCCCGGAACTGGCCCGCCTGCTGCTCCGCAGGTTCGACGGCGCCCTGCGGGCTGCGTCCCGCATCCCGGCCCTGGCGGCCTGACCCACCGGCTGCGCGTTCATCCTTCAGCCCGTCCGGCGTTCGAGGACCGGGTCCGGGCGGAGCCCGGGGAACGGGCGAAGGGCGGGTAGGGGACTCCGCCCCGCGCGGCGGCTCACGCCCGGGCGGCGGCCTCGTCGGCCAGGGCCGTCAGGTCCCCGACGGACATCGCACCGGGCGGCAAGCCCTCCCGCGCGAAGATGTTCGCCGCGCGGCGCAGCGTGTCGTTGACCGGCGTGGCCACCCCGTGCAGCCGCCCCAGCAGCACGATCTCCCCGTTGAGGTAGTCCGCCTCCACCGACCCCGTCCCCCGCGCCAGGCTCTGCCAGGACGACCCGCCGCGCACCACTCCGGCCGGCGCCTCCACCTTGCCGTCGCGCGCCGCCGACTGCTCGGCGTCCGAGGCCCAGTCGATCCCCGCCGCCGCGAAGGCGGTCTTCGCCTCGCGTACGGCCCGCAGCAGCAGCGCCGCCTTCGCGGGCTCCGGCTCGGGGCCGGTCGTCGCCTGGATCGCGTTGCCCAGATTGCCCAGCAGCTTCGCGTACTTCCACCGCATCACGTCCTCGACGACCGGCGCCCCGAAACCGGCCTTCTCCAGGTCGGCCGCGACCCGCCGGACGGCCCCGTCGGCGCCTCCGGCGGCCTTCCCCAGGTGCAGGATCCCGGTCAGCGGCGCGCAGAGCGCGGAGACCACTCCCGGCTCCAGGAAGGTCGCCGGCAGCCATACGCAGACCCCGTACGTGCGCGCGAAGCGCCGTAGGGCGAGGCGTTCGCTCTCCACGCCGTTCTGCGCGCACAGCACCGGCAGCCGCTGCGCGGCCGTACCGCCGCCCTCGACCTCCGCGTCGGCCCACGCGTCGAGCGCGGCGAGTGCGTCCTGGGTCTTCACGGTCAGCACCAGCACGTCGTCCGGGCGCAGTTCACCCAGTTCGGCCGGCCCCGTGACGACGGGCAGCCGGTGTACCCGCTCCCCGTCCGCCGTGGTGAGCCGCAGCCCGTTGGTCCGCAGGGCCTCAGCGTGGGGGCCGCGCGCGACGAGGACGACCTGGTTGCCCGACTCCGCGAGCCGTCCCCCGATGGTCGCGCCGATCGCTCCGGCGCCGATGATGATGTAACGCATGCCCACGAGCCTGGCACATCCGCGGGCCTGGGTTACGGTCGGGCCATGTCTGTTGACGTGGATGAGATGTTCGCCCTCGGCGGGGACCTGCCCGTACGCCGCCTCGGACTCGGCACGGGCGGCCTGGTCGGCGCCGGCTACTGGGGCCCGCGCGACGCCCGCACCGCGTCACTCGCGCTGCTGCGCACCGCCGTCGCACGCGGGGTCACCCTGATCGACACCGCCGACAACTACGGCCCCCACCTGGCCGAGGAACTGGTCGCCGAGGCCCTCCACCCGTACGGGGAGCGGCTGGTGGTCTCCACCAAGGGCGGGGTGGTGCGCACCGGCCCCGACCAGTGGCACGCGGCGGGCCGCCCCAAGGACCTGCGCTCCATGTGCGAGGCGAGTCTGCGCAGGCTCCGCCTGGACCGTATCGACCTCTACCAGTTGCACCGCTTCGACCCGGCGGTCCCGCCGGCGGAGCAACTGGGCACGCTGGCCGAGCTCCGGGCCGAGGGCAAGATCCGCCACATCGGGCTGAACACGGTGACGGCGGACCAGCTCAGGGAGGCTCTGACGCTGGTCCCGGTGGCCTCGGTCCAGAACCCGTACAACCTCCTGGACCGCTCCTCCGCGGAGCTCCTCGCCCTGTGCGAGGCCCGCGGCATCGCCTTCCTCCCCTACTACCCGCTGGGCAGCGGCGCCCTGACCCGCGAGAGCGCCGCCGCGCTGACGGCGGTCGCCACCGAACACGGCGCGTCCACCGGCCAGATCGCCCTGGCCTGGCTCCTCCAACACTCTCCCGTCCTCTGCCCCACTCCCGGGACGGGTTCCCCGGACCACCTGGCGGAGAACCTGGACGCGGCGACGGTCCACCTGACCCCGCGCGAGGTGGCCCTGCTGGACGCGCTGGCGCAGTGAGCCCTCCCCGCCCAGGGCGCCGTGCCCGCGCCGCGCCCCGGTCCGGGGTCAGTCCCGCGTGAGCTCCACCAGCTTGGCGACCGTGTTCCAGTTGCGGGTGGTCACGTCCAGGCCCTTGACCACGGCCGGCTTCGCGAGGGCCTCGGCGAGTTTGGAGCGGCCCAGGCCGTTCGGGGCGTAGAGGTAGATGACGCGGTCGCCCACGCGGTATTCCTCCGGGAGGTGTGCGGGGGCGTCGATCGAGGCGAATCGGGACTCGGCGGGCTGCTCGGAGCAGAAGGTGGCGTGGAGCTGCTTGCCTTCGAGGTCGGCGGCCGGGAAGGGGCAGGCGTCGGCGACGGCGCGCAGGTAGGCGCCGTCGAGCACCAGGCAGGGGACCCGGAAGCCGAAGTGGGCTTCGATGGCGTCCTCCAGGTCGCGGGCGAGGGCGGCCGGGGTCCTGTCCGTCGTACTGGTGAAGACGGCGTTGCCGCTCTGCAGGTACGTCTGGGCGTCCTCGTGGCCGAGGCCGTCCAGGATCTGGCGCAGCTCGGCCATGGGGACCTTCTTGTTCCCGCCGACATTGATGCCCCGGAGCAGCGCCGCGTACTTCGCCTTGGTCGTCTTCGTCGTCTTCGTCGCCTTGGTCGTCTTCGTCATGCCTGCACGATAGGGCGCGCCCCTGACAGTGCCCGTGACGCGGGCAGTTCGGCCTCGATCAGGTCGGCGGCCTGCCGGGTGCCGCCCTCGGTCGCCATCTCGCGGCGGATCCGGTCCGCGCGGGCGGCCACCTCGGGGTCGGCGACCAGGGCGAGGACGGCTTCGCGCAGGGTCGCGGCGTCGGCTCCGGCCATCGGGACGTGCCGGGCGACGCCGAGGGCGGCCAGCATGTCGGCGTTGCCGAACTGGTCGACGGCCTGGGGGACGGCGACCATCGGGGTGCTGGTGGCCAGGCCCTCCTGGCTGCCACCGGCGCCGGCGTGGGTGATGAAGGCGTCGGCCTGCCGCAGGATGTCCAACTGGGGCACCCAGCGGTGGACTTCGACGTTGGCGGGGATCTCGCCGAGCTCGGCCTCGTCGGTGAACTTGCCGATCTGGAGCACCACGTGCCAGTCGGGCAGGTCCGCGAAGGCCTCCGCGCAGGCGCGGTAGAAGGCCGGCTGCTTGGTGAAGGTGGAGCCGAGGGAGACCAGGAGGACCTTCTTCCCGGCGGCGGTGGCCGGGCGCGTCCAGGTGCCCTGGGTGGCGCTGCGGTCGCCCTGGCAGGCGCCGACGAACGTGTACACGGCCTCGTCGACCCGATCGGCGTGCGGCTGCAGGGCTCGCGGGATGAGGACGACGCTGCGGCGGGGGCGGCCGACGAACCGGTCGCTGTCCTCCTCGATGCCGTTCTCGTCGAGCCAGGCCCGGAACCGGGCGTAGTACGCCTTCCCGCGCTCGGAGGCGCGCAGTTCGGCGAACATCGGCTCGGCGACCTCCTCCTCGTAGCCGGTCCAGGCGACCAGGTTCGGGGAGAGGGAGACGGCGGGGACGCCCCAGCGGTGGGCGAGGACCATGGCCGGGTATGCGGTGATGTCGTGGAGGACGAGGTCCGGTTCGTCGCCCTCGAAGGCGGCCGCGAGCTGCGGGAGTGCCTGGACGGCGTCGGCGAGGAAGGGCTCGATGTTGTCGATGAGTTCGCTGCCCCACGCCTCGGGGTCGTCCTCGGTGGGGAGGGTGGAGTTCCAGACCACCGGGGTGGCGCCGGTCTCGGCGATCTTGTCGGCGTACGCGGCGGGGATGGCGTAGCTGACGCGGTGGCCGCGGGCGACCAGTTCGCGGATCACTTCGATGCTCGGGTTCACGTGGCCTGCGGCGGCGATGGAGAACATGGCGATGTGGGCGGGCTTCGGGGTCGTGGTCATGAGGAGAACATAACGAGACGAGACGTCTCGTGCAACCTAAAGGAGCCGAGAATCTCGAAAGACGGACCGGATGCGAAACTTGTCCCGCCATGAGCACCCGGGTACGCCCCGGTGCCGCCCGGGACACCGGGGAATCGGACGGACAGCGGAGACGGCATGGACGAGGCGCGCGCCCGGGAAGCCCTGACGGCGGCGGGCCTGGCACGGGCGGGGACGGCCGAGGCCCGGCTGCTGGCCCTCGGCGAGAACGCCGTCTTCGCTCTCGACGACGGCCTCGTCGCCAAGGTCGGCCGGGAGGCGGCACTGTTGCCCCGCGCCGAGCTGGAACTCGCGGTCGCGGCCTGGCTCGCGGACCTCGGGGTCCCCGCCGTCCGCGCGGCCGAACCGGAGCCCCGGCTGGTCGACGGGCATCCGGTGACGTTGTGGCACCGGCTCCCCGACGCGGTCCGCCCGGCCGGCCCGGCGGACCTCGCCGCACTGCTGCGCCGGATCCACGCCCTGCCCGCGCCGCCCTTCGCGCTGCCCCCGCGCGACCTGCTGGGCGGGGTCGAGCGCTGGCTGCGGCTGGCGGGCGCGGCGATCGATCCGGCGGACGCGGCGTACCTGCGGGCCCGCCGCGACGGGTACGCCGACCAGGTCGCCGCCCTCACCCCGCACCTCGCGCCGGGCCCGATCCACGGCGACGCGCTGCCCCGCAACGTCCACGTGGGGCCGGACGGGCCGGTACTCGTCGACCTGGAGACGGTCTCCGCCGACCTGCGCGAGCACGACCTGGTGGTGATGGCCCTCTCCCGCGACCGCTACGGGCTGCCCGGCGCGTCGTACGAGGAGTTCACGGCGGCCTACGGCTGGGACGTGCGCGACTGGGAGGGCTGCGCGGTCCTGCGCGGCGCCCGCGAGACGGCCAGCTGCGCCTGGGTCTCCCAGCACGCCCCGGCGAACCCGAAGGCCCTGGCCGAGTTCCGCCGCCGTGTGGCCTCCCTGCGCGAGGGCGACCCGGAAGTCCGCTGGCACCCCTTCTAGGCCGGCACCCCTTCCAGGGGCGGCGGCGCCGGATCAGGCGGCGCCGGAGACCGAACCGGCCTGCCATTCGCGGCCGATGCCGCGAATCAGCGCCGGGTACACCCCCAGGTACCGGAAGGGCTTGATGCCCGCCATGTAGACGGCGCCGAGCAGGCCGTTGGGCTTGACGAGGACGGCCATCTGGCCGCGGTAGCCGCCGGCCCCGTCCGGGACCCAGCTGATGTGCATCACTCCGTGCACGGTCCGGTTGGCCGTCTCCGCCGCCCACTCGTCGTGCGTCTGGTAGACCGAGCTGAACGGAACCGAGCCGCAGTCGGGCCCGCGGGGACCCTCGCGCAGGTCCGCCGGCAGCCGGTCGCGCAGCGTCGCCACCCGGCCCCCGACGCCGTCGGCGGGCTCGTCCCAGCCGAACAGGGCCCCGAGCTTCCAGCGGATCGCGAAGAGGGCCCGGCCCAGGACGGTGGGGACCGGGTCTCCCCCGCCGCTCGCGAACTGGCGCACGAGCCGATCGAGGTCGTCGGGGCCGCCCGGCGTCGGCAGCTCCCACACGTCCTCGACGTGGAAGTCGCCGGCGATCTCGTGGATCCGCCAGGGGCGGTCGGTGTGCGCGGTTCTGGGGAGTCTCATGTGCAAGCCCCTATCTATACGATGCCGTATAGAAGAAGGCTACCCCGATCTATACGGCACCGTATAGATCGGGCGCGTGCAGGACGGAGGGACATCGTGGGAGCGACCCGCACGCCGCGGCGCGGCTGGATCGAAGAGGGCCTGCGGGCGCTGGCCGCCGGGGGCCCCGATGCGGTCCGGATCGAATCGCTCGCACAGGCCCTCGGCGTCACGAAGGGCGGGTTCTACGGGCACTTCGGCAACCGCGACGCGCTGCTCACCGAAATGCTCGACACCTGGGAGCGCGAGGCCGCCGAGACCGTGATCGAACAGGTCGAGGGCGCGGGCGGAGACGCCAGGGCCAGGCTGAAGCGGCTGTTCGCGATCGTCTCGGTCGCCGACGGGCCGGCGCAGGGCGTGGCGGCCGAGCTCGCGATCCGCGACTGGGCCCGGCGCGAGGAGTCCGTCGCGGAGCGGCTGCGGCGCGTGGACAACCGCCGCATGGACTACCTGCGTTCGCTGTTCGGCGCGTTCTGCCCCGACGAGGACGAGGTCGAGGTCCGCTGCATGATCGTCTACTCCCTGCGGATCGGCGACCATTTCATCGCCGCGGACCACGGGGGCCGCAGCCGCGCCGAGGTCATGGAGCTGACCCGCGACTGGCTGCTGCGGTAGAGCCCCGTCCCGCGTCAGTGCGTCAGTGCGTCAGTGCGTCAGACCCGGTACGGCACGACGGGCCAGGCCCGCTCGACTATCGCCTCGGGGTCGGAGGTGCGCCGCAGGTAGCTCTGCAGCGAGGCCGCCTGCTCGGCCGCCGCGCGGATCTGGAGCTCGTGCAGGTCCGCCAGGGCGACCGTCCCTATCGCCGCGTGCACGGCCCCCATCCGCCGCGCGGCGCGGGCCGCCGCCAGCGCGTCCGCGCCCGCGTCGTGCGCCGCCTCCAGGGTCACGCCGTAGTGCTCGCAGAGGGCCTGGAGGGTCCGCCTGCCCTTGCGGTACCGGTCCGCGTGCTTGTCCAGCACCAGCGGGTCGATGACGGGCGGCGCGGACTTCCCCGGCCAGCGCTCGCCGAGCGGACGGATCCCGTGGCGGCGGCACTCGCGGTCCAGCAGGGTCAGGTCGTACCGCGCGTTCATCACCACCAGCGGGGTCCCCGAGCTCAGCGCCTCCACCAGCGCCCCGGTGATCTCCTCGATCGCCGCAGCCGCCGCCAGCCCCCGCGAGCGGGCGTGGTCCGTGGAGATGCCGTGGATGGCCGAAGCCTGCTCCGGGATGGGTACGCCCGGGTCCACCAGCCACGTACGCTCCCGCGCCACCTGCCCGTCCGGGCCGACGGCCACGACGGCCGCCGTCACGATCCGGTCGGACTCGATGTCGGTCCCCGTGGTCTCCAGATCGAAGGCCACCATCGGCCCGCCGTGCCAGTCCCCCATCCAGTCCCCCGCCCAGTCCCCCACCGCGTGCCCCCCCGTACCCGTCCCTTTACGTCAACGGCTTTCAGCCTGCCACGGCCCACTGACAGCCCTGGAGCCGGGGCGGCCGGCGCCGCTCACGACACGGGGCGGGAGTCCTGCCAGATCGACTCGAATTCCTCGCGGTACGTCGGGAACAGCCCGTGCTCCGCATCCCGTGCGGCCCGCCCGCCGCCCCGCAGGACCAGGACCGGCGCCTCCATGCCCCGGGCCCGGCGCAGGTACGACTGGACCACCGCGATGCCCGAGGACTCGCCCTCCACCAGGTACGCGGTGAAGCGCGGGGTCTCGTCGAAGACGTGGATCTCGAAGCCCGAGGCGTCGCGCAGTCCCGCCCGGACCCGCCGCACGTGCAGGATGTTCATCTCCACCGAGCGGCTCAGCTCGCCCTTGCGCAGGCCCAGCTCCCGCTCGCGCCGCTTGACCGCGCTGCTGGCCGGGTTCAGGAACAGCAGCCGTACCCGGCAGCCGGCCTCGGCGAGGCGTACGAGTCTTCGGCCCGAGAAGTTCTGGACCAGCAGGTTGAGCCCTATGCCGATGGCGTCGAGCCGCCGCGCGCCGCCGAAGAGGTCCTCCGCCGGGAGCTGGCGCTGCAGGCGCACCCGGTCCGGGTGGACGGAGATGACGTCCGCGTACCGGTCTCCGACCAGGTCCTCGACGGCGTCGATGGGCAGCCGGTCCGCGGCCGGCGAGCCCGCGCCGCCGCCCAGTACCTCCAGCAGCCGCGCCGACGCCCGCTCGGCCTGTTCCAGGACCGCCCGCGACAGGGCCCGGTTGCGCGAGACGACGTTGCGGGTGACCTCCAGCTCGTCCAGCGCCTGCTCGATCTCGCGCCGGTCGTCGAAGTACGGCTCGAAGCAGGGCCAGTGCTGGACCATCAGCTCGCGCAGCTGCGGCAGGGTGAGGAAGCTCAGCACGTTGTCGTCGGCGGAGTCCAGCAGGTAGCCCTTGCGGCGGCTGACCTCACGCACGGCGACCGCGCGCTGCACCCACTCCTGGCCGGCGGGGCCCGCGGCCGCCACCACCCAGTCGTCCCCGCCGTGCACGGGCTCGTACACCGGCCGCAGGACCGCCCCGACCACGGACCGCAGCCGCTGCTCGATCAGGTTCAGCCAGATGTACGCACGGCCGGCGCGCTGGGCCCGGGTCCGGACCTCGCTCCACGCCTCCGCGCCCCAGTCCAGCTCGGCACCGGCTCCCGCCTGTGCCTTCCCGGTCCCACCGGTTTCCGCCGGGGCCAGCGATACGGCCCCGGCGGGAATCCCGCCGGCCGCACCGCCCGCGGCGTCCGCCGGGCCGCCCTCGTGACCGCTGTCACCAGGGGGCAGCTCCAGACCTCCCGAGCTCACCCGTGCACCGCCTCCTGCGTCTGGACGCCCGTCTCCAGTGATCACGGAAGGGTACTCCGCGCGTACGGCCCCCTGCAGCCCGATCCGCGGCCCTGCGGCCGGGCGCGGGCCCACGGTCCGTACCCGGTCCGTCCGTTGGCCCATTATCCGCTCTGGTGACCATCCGACATCCCCATCGTCCGGCGACCCTCTTATCAGCTCTCCGGGTCACCCGGTAGGACCCTCGCAAGTCCCCGCGTGGAAGCTCTCTTTCGGGGAAGATCTGGCAGTGACGTGGTCCACGCCGGATCAGCCCTAACACAGAGGGGAAGAGTCGTTTTCTATGCAGGTCTGGCCGGGACAGGCGTATCCGCTCGGTGCCACGTACGACGGCGCCGGCACCAATTTCGCGGTCTATTCGGAGGCCGCCCGACGCATCGAGCTGTGCCTGCTGCACGACGACGGTTCGGAGACCGCGATCGAACTGCGCGAGACCGACGCGTTCGTCCGGCACGCCTACCTGCCGGGCATCATGCCCGGCCAGCGCTACGGATTCCGGGTGCACGGCCCCTACGAGCCCGAGCGCGGCCGGCGGTGCAACGCCGCGAAGCTGCTCCTGGACCCGTACGCGCGGGCCGTCGCGGGGAGCGTCGACTGGGGCGAGGAGGTGTACGGCTACCACTTCGGCCGCCCCGACTCCCGCAACGATCTGGACTCCGCACCGAAGAGCATGAGTTCGGTCGTGGTCAACCCGTACTTCGACTGGGCCAACGACCGGCCGCCGCGCCACGAGTACCACCACACCGTGCTCTACGAGGCCCACGTCAAGGGCCTGACCATGCGTCACCCGGACCTCCCCGAGGAGCTGCGCGGCACCTACGGGGCCCTCGCGCACCCGGCGGTCATCGGGCACCTGACCAAGCTGGGGGTGACGGCGCTGGAGCTGATGCCGGTCCACCAGTTCGTCAACGACCACCGCCTCGTCGACGACGGGCTCAGCAACTACTGGGGCTACAACACCATCGGTTTCTTCGCCCCTCACAACGGCTACGCCTCGGGCGACCGCGGCCAGCAGGTGCTGGAGTTCAAGTCGGCCGTCCGGGCCCTGCACGAGGCCGGCATCGAGGTGATCCTCGACGTGGTCTACAACCACACCGCCGAGGGCAACCACCTGGGTCCGACGCTGTCCTTCCGGGGGCTGGACAACGCCTCGTACTACCGGCTCGCGGACGACCCCCGGCACTACATGGACACCACGGGCACCGGGAACTCGCTGCTCATGCGCTCCCCGCACGTGCTCCAGCTGATCATGGACTCGCTGCGCTACTGGGTCACCGAGATGCACGTGGACGGCTTCCGCTTCGACCTGGCGGCCACGCTGGCCCGCCAGTTCCACGAGGTGGACCGGCTGTCCTCGTTCTTCGACCTGGTCCAGCAGGATCCGGTGGTCAGCCAGGTCAAGCTGATCGCGGAGCCGTGGGACCTGGGCGAGGGCGGCTACCAGGTGGGCAACTTCCCTCCGCTGTGGACCGAATGGAACGGCAAGTACCGGGACACCGTACGGGACCTGTGGCGCGGGCAGCCGCGCACGCTCGCGGAGTTCGCGGGGCGGCTGACGGGCTCCTCCGATCTCTACCAGGACGACGGCCGGCGTCCGCTGGCCTCGATCAACTTCACGACCTGCCACGACGGTTTCACCCTGAACGACCTGGTCTCGTACAACGAGAAGCACAACGAGGCCAACCGCGAGGGCAATCGGGACGGCGAGACCCACAACCGCTCCTGGAACTGCGGGGTGGAGGGGCCGACGGAGGACCCGGAGATCGGGGCACTGCGCGAGCGCCAGATGCGCAACTTCATCGCCACGCTGATGCTTTCGCAGGGCGTGCCGATGATCAGCCACGGCGACGAGTTCGCCCGCACCCAGGGCGGCAACAACAACGCCTACTGCCAGGACAACGAGCTGGCGTGGGTGAACTGGCCCGAACCGGGCAAACCGGAGCCCGCGCTCCTGGAGTTCACCCGGCGGATGGTGTGGCTGCGGCGGGAGCACCCGGTGTTCCGGCGGCGCCGGTTCTTCCACGGACGGCCGGTGGAGGGGACGCACGACGAGCTCTCGGACATCGCCTGGTTCACCCCGCACGGCGAGGAGATGCGGGCCCGTGACTGGCAGGCCCAGCACGCGCGGGCGCTGGCGGTGTTCCTGAACGGAGAGGCCATCTCGGAGCCCGGCACCCGTGGGGAGCGGATCACCGACGACTCGTTCCTGCTGATGTTCAACGCGGGCGCCGAGGCGCAGGACTTCACGGTCCCGGCCGGGCACGGAGCGCAGTGGCGGCTGGTCGTGGACACGGCTCGGCCGGAGGTACTGGCACCCGGCACCGGGCCGCAGTACGCGGCCGGGGACCGGGTGACACTGACAGGACGGTGTCTGGTGGTGCTTCAGCGCCCGGCGTAGGCGGCGCCTTCCAGGAGGGCGTCCGGACGGGCGCCCCCGCCGGAGGCCGCCGACGCGTGCGTACGGGCCGCCGGCACCTTGGTGGCGAGGGCCAGGACCAGGCACAGGGCGGCCGCGCCCACGGCCACCGCGAAGGCGGCGGAGGGCCCGTACCACTCGGCGAGCCGCCCGGAGACGGCGAGCGAGGCGGCCTGGCCGGCGACGAGCGAGCTGGCGGCGAAGGCCATCGACTCGGCGAGCCGGCCCGGCTCCACCGCCCGCTCGGTGAGCGCGAAGGCGGTGATCAGGTGCGGGGCGTAGGCGGCTCCGAGCACGGTGACGACCACGTACAGCGGCCACAGGGTGTCCGTGAAGAGCAGCGGTACGGAGAGCACGAGCGCGGCGGCCGTGGCCACCCGCCAGCGCAGCCGCAGTCCGAAGCGGGCGGGCAGCGCGCCGAGCGAGAGCCCGACGGCGGCGCTGACGACGCCCATGGCCGCGTACACGATGCCGGCCTGGCCGGGGACGCCCAACTGTGCGGTCAGGGCGGCGATTCCGGCCTGGCAGGCACCGAACATGGCGCCCTGCAGGGCGAGGGAGCCCCGTACCGCGAAGACCACCCGCGGCGGGCGGACCCGGGAGCGCTCCTTCTCCCGGCGCACTCCCGCGGGCACTCCGGCCGTGACGGCGGCGGTCGGGTGGAGTGCGTAGAGGGTGCCGAAGACGGCGACGAGGGCGGCCGCGCCGCCCAGCGCGACGGCCGGGTGCAACGCGAGGGTGGCCAGGCCCACGAGGGCGGGCCCGAAGACGAAGGAGACCTCGTCCAGGGTGCCTTCGAGGGAGTGGATGGCGCCCACGACGCTCTCGTCGGACGTTGCGCGGTGCGCCAGGGCCACGGAGCGGGTACGGGCGAGCGGTCCGATCAGCGGGACGGAGGCCCCGGTGACGAAGCCGATCGCGGCGAGCGGGAGGGTGGCGAGGCCGGCGAGCGCCCCGGTCACCAGGGCGGCGGTCGCCACCGCGTTGACCGCGGCGGCCGTCAGGACGACGGAACGCTGCCCGTGACGGTCGGCGAGCCGGCCCAGGACGGGTCCGAAGACCACCTGTCCGGCGGAGAGCGTGCCACCGACTATGCCCGCGGTGGCGAGGGAGCCGCTGGTCTCGGCGACCAGGAGGACGCTGCCGAACTGCGACATCGCGACGGGCAGTCGGGCGAGGAAGGAGATGAGCGGGAGTAGGGGCCCGGTCAGGGCGATGACTCTTCGATAGGTGTTGACGGTTCCAAACACCTGAGCAACGTTAACCCGGTGCAGTCACCCGGATGCATTGGGTAATGGCACGGAATCCCGCATCCTGGGTACGTACGTTCTCATGAGCCTGCTCCCGCGCACCGGTCGCACCCGTACCGAGTTCAACCGGCCGGAAACCGATGGACCACCAGCCGTCACCCCGGCGTCGACCTACCGCCTCCAGCTGCGCCCCGAGTTCACCTTCGGCCACGCGCGGGCCGTCGTACCGTACCTCGCCTCCCTCGGCGTATCGCACCTGCACCTGTCCCCCGTCCTGGAGGCGGTGCCCGGCTCGGCCCACGGGTACGACGTCACCGACCACACCCGGGTCCGGGTGGAGCTGGGCGGGGAGGACGGACTGCGGGCCCTGGCCGCCGAGGCCCGGGCGCACGGGCTCGCACTGGTGCTCGACATCGTGCCGAACCACATGGCGCTGCCGGCGCCGCTCGGCCTCAACCGGCCCTTGTGGGAGGTGGCCCGGGAGGGCCCCGGCTCGCCGTACGCGCGCTGGTTCGACATCGACTGGGAGGCGGGCGGGGGGCAGCTGCTGCTGCCCGTGCTCGCGGAGCCGCTGGATCCGGGATCCGTCGAGGTCGTCGACGGGGCCGGCGACCGCGCCGCCCTGCGGATCGGGGAGCTGGAGTTCCCGCTCCGGGAGGGCACGGCCGGGCTGGAGCCGGCGGCGCTGCTCGCCGCCCAGTGGTACCGGCCGGCTCACTGGAGGGAGGCCCGCACCGGGCTCAACTACCGGCGCTTCTTCACCATTTCGGAATTGATCGGGGTCCGCGTCGAGGACCCGGAGGTCTTCGCCGCCACCCACGCCAAGGTGCTGGAGCTGGTCCGCGACGGGGTCGCCGAGGGGCTGCGGATCGACCACGTGGACGGCCTGGCCGACCCCGGGGGCTACCTGCGGCGGCTGCGCGACGCCGTCGGCGGGGACTGCTGGGTGGTGGTCGAGAAGATCCTCGCCCGGGAGGAGCGGCTGGCTCCCGACTGGCCGGTGGCCGGGACCACCGGGTACGACGCGCTGTACCGGGTGGACGGGGTGCTGACCGACCCGGCCGGGGCCGCACGGCTCGACGCCCGGTTCCGCGAGGCGACCGGGCAACCCCGCTGGGAGACGACGGCGGCTGCGGGCGCACGGGAGGTCCTGACCGGCGACCTGGCCGCCGAGCTGGCCACCCTGGAACGACTGGCGGGCGAGGAACTCGCTGCCGCCGTGCGCGAGTTGCTCATCGCCTATCCCGTCTACCGGCCCTACCCCGGCGATCCGCAGCTCGCGCCCGAGGCCCTGGAGCGGGCCGCCGCGCGGGCCGGCGCGGGCCCGGTGGCCGGCGTACGCGAACTGCTGCTGCGGGACCCGGCCTTCGCGGCCCGCTTCTCCCAGACCTCGGCGGCCCTGCGCGCCAAGTCCCTCGAGGACAGGGCGTTCTACCGGTACGCCCCGCTGCTGTCGGCCACGGAGGTCGGCGGGGATCCGGGGGCTCCGGCGGTCACGGTCGCGGAGTTCCACGCCTACTGCGCCGAGCAGGCCAGGCTGTGGCCCGGCGCCGGCACCGTGCTGACCACGCACGACACGAAGCGCAGCGCGGACGTCCGGGCGCGGATCTCGGTGCTCTCGCAGGACCCCGATGCCGTACCGGCGCCGGCCGGGGAGGATCCCCAGCTCGCCTGGGTGGCCTGGCAGACGGCGTTCGGGCTCGGGGCCGGAGGCGGCCCCGTGGTGCGCCGCGACCGCCTCGGGCAAACCCTGCTGAAGGCCGTCCGCGAAGCCGCCCTGCACACCACGTGGACCGAGCAGAACCGCGCGTACGAGGCCACGGTCCCGGAGTACGTCCCCGCGTCCGCGGTCGGGCCGGCCGGGCCCCTGGCGGCGGCCGCCCGCGCCAACCTGCTCGGCGCGGCGCTGCTGCACCTGGCCATGCCCGGGGTCCCGGAGGTCTACCAGGGCGCGGAGACGGAGTACCGGGCCCTGGTCGACCCGGACAACCGGCGGCCCGCCCGCTTCCCCCGGGAGGCCCTGGCCCGGCTGGACGCGGGAGCCGCGCCGTCGGGGACGGCCGAGGAGAAGCTCGCCCTCACCGCCGCCCTGCTGCGGCTGCGCCGGAGCCGCCCCGGGCTGTTCGCCGGCTACGCGCCGCTGCCCGCCCGGGGCCCGGCGGCGGAGCACTGCGTGGCCTTCGCCCGCTCGGCCGGCCTGGTGGCGGCGGCCACCCGCCTGTCGCACGGACTGGCCGGGGCCGGGGGCTGGCGGGACACGGCCCTGCCGCTGCCACCGGGACGCTGGCGGCACCTGCCGCTCCTCGGGGCGGGGGCCGCGCACGAAGGCCCGTACGAAGGCTCGCACGAAGGCTCGTACGAAGGTGAGGTGCGGCTCACGGAGCTCCTCGGCGGGACCTCGCCGGTGGCCGTCCTGCTACGGGCGGACCCGCACCCGTGATCCCCCGCGGCCTCGTCGCGGATCCGAAGGAGACGTTCTAGCCCCGGGGACGGGCGGTGGGGACCTCGAGCTCCTGCGATCTCCAGGCGGCCGGGGCCTGGAGTTCGAGGTCGGGTCCGTTGCGGGCCTGCTTGCGGGCGGGGGTGTTGCGGCGCACGTCGTCCACCCCGCGCCGCATCGCGTCGCGGAGCCACTTGCCGACCGGGCGTTCCACGAGCCGGTGGATCAGCCAGGCGGTGACCATCATCAGCACGGTCACCGAGACCAGCAGGACCGCGGCGGGCACCTGGTTGCGGAAGTGGTGGATCACGGTCATCCCGACGAACATGTGGATGAGGTACAACGGGTACGTGATCGCCCCGGCGGTCGACAGCCACTTCCACTGCACCTTGTCGAAGGCGCCCAGCGCGATCGCGGCGATGATGCCGAACCCGGCGATGATGATCAGCCGGACCGGCCAGGTCGGCAGCAGGGCGGCCGCGACCTTGCCCAGATTGCTCTCCATCCGGTAGTGCACGTAGCGCTGGGACAGCAGCAACTGCATCACGACGATCCCCCACAGCATGGGGTTCGACCCGTAGCGGCGCATGAGGTAGAAGGCGATGCCGGCGATGAAGAACGGCGCGTACACGGGCATCGCGAGAGCCGCGAGCAGGGGGGTGCCGAGCGAGGGCGCAAGCGCCGCGGCCACGGTCCAGATCCCGCAGAAGACGACCATGTTGCGGTAGGTGACCCCGCAGAGGACGACGATCGCCATCAGCACGTAGAACTTGAGCTCGACGAAGAGCGTCCAGTAGACGTCGTCGACGTTCCGGGTGTTGTTGCCCGCCTGCAGCATCGTCATGTTGATGATGACGTCGTCCCAGCCGCGTATGGAGTGCACCTCCGGCCACAGCTTCACGACCAGCGCGGTGAGGGGCACGGCGACCCAGTAGGCCGGGAAGAGCCGGGAGACCCGCGATATGGCGAAGTCGCCCAGCGTGCGCCCCCAGACGCTCATGCATATGACGAAGCCGCTGACCACGAAGAATATTTCGACCCCGAGCCACCCGAACTGGGCGAAATGATGGAGGGTCGGAAATATCGTGGTCGGGTTGTGGCCCCAGGGGCGACTCAAAGCTGCGTAGTGGTACAGGACCACCATCAGCGCGGCGACCAGGCGGAGCCCGTCGAGGGCGGCGAGTCTGGTCTTGAGCCCAGGCTGGGGCATGGTGAAACCCTCCGTGCCACCACCGGCGGCACCCTGACGTGAGAGAGAAGCCCCCACCGGTCCACGGACGCAAGCCCGGTGTTACCTGTGGGGAACTTGTGTGCGGCACATGTTCTCATGGAATTTAAAGACGGCGACTGTGACGGCGATCATGGGGAAGCGCTCCCGGCCCGCCGGGCGCCCCTCTCGCTCCCTCTGAGCAAGGAAAGACACACCCTCTGCGAGGGACGAAGGGGATCGAACCACCTCAATACCCTCAATATCCCCGCCCTGGTGAAGTGGCGCACACCTTCGTGAGAGCCGTCGGTGCCCTCCGGCTGGGCCTAGGGCGTACGCCCGGCGGGCATGGGATCACCTGTGACCCTCATCCGTGACATGTGCTACCCCACCCCCCGCGAACTGGCCCTGGCCGCACGCGCCCTGGTCGACGAACACCCTGCCCTGGCCCGGCTCCGCCGGATCGGCGCGTCCCGGGCGGGGGAACCCCTGTGGCTGCTCTCCGTGGGCTCCGCCACGGCGGCCGCAACGGCAGCGACCGGTGCCACGAAGGCTCCGAACGTGCTCGTCGTCGCGGGTGCCCACGCCAACGAGCCCGTCGGCGGCGCCACCGCCCTCGCCCTCGCGCGGCACCTGATCCGCGAGCCCTCCGCCGCGGCCGCCTGGCACTTCCTGCTCTGCGCCGACCCCGACGGCGCGGCCCTGCACCGCACTCCCCGCCCGTACTCCCTGCTCGACTACCACCGGAACTTCTTCCGGCCGCCCGGCCCGGAACAGCCCGAGTGGGCGCCGTCTTTACTGCCCCCGGACCGCCTCCCGCCCGAGACCCTCGCCCTGACCCGGCTCATCGACGAGCTCCGGCCCGCCCTCCAGGTCTCCCTGCACGGCACCGATCTCGGCGGCTCCTGGGTGCAACTGACCCGGGACATACCCGGTCTCGCGGAGCCCTTCGGCAAATCGGCCGCCGCACTGCACATCCCGGTCGAGACCAGCGCCTCCGACGCCTCGGGCTGGCCCTCGCCGGGGGCGGGGATCTTCGTGATGCCCGAGCCCGGGACCACGGCCGACGGGCCGTTCCACCCCGAGGACACCCGGCTCAGCACCTGGTACCACGCCCACCGCCACGCCGGCACCACCGCGATCGTCGAAGTCCCCATGTGGGCCTCGGACCTGGTGGACGATCCGGCCCCGCACCCCGACCCCCGCACCGCCCTGCGCATCCTGGCCGGCCGGCTCACCGCCGACGCCGCGCAGGTGGCGGCCCTGCGGGAGGACGCGGCCGACGGTACGGACCCGGCCGCCGCGGCCCTGCTGCGCGCGGTGGACTGGACGCTCGCGCTGATCCCCCGGATCACCGCCGAGTGGACGGGCCCGGGGGCTCCCGCCGAGGCGACCGCGGCGTACATCGGGAGCATCGACGCCTTCGGCCGACGGCTGTCGCTGCGCGCCGCGGCGATGCTGCTCCGGGTGTTGCGCGCCCAGGGGCAGCCGACGGCGCCGGCCGCGGACCGGCTCGTCACGGGGTGGTGCGAGGAGTTCTCGAACCGCTTCCAGGCGCGCTGGGTCCCGGTGGCCACGCAGGTGGAGCACCAGTCCCGGGTCGTCCTGGCCGCCTACGACCGGCTCGTGGCGGCGGGCCGGTAGACGGAGCGGCGGAACGGGACGGGACGGTGGGAGGGGCGCCGGGAGGGAACCGCCGGCGGGGCTACTCCACCGGCAGGGCGTACCGGAGCTTCGGCTTGGCGGTGGCCCCGAGCCGGTCGTAGAAGCGGATCGCGCCCTCGTTCCAGTCGGGCGTCTGCCACTCGACGTGGCCGAGGCCCAGCTCGCGGGCGAGCGCGGCCACCCCGTCCATCAGGGCGGCGCCGAGGCCGTGGCCGCGGGCCTCCTCGGCCAGGTAGAGGCAGTCCATGTGGAGGTAGTCGCGGGCCTCCCAGAAGGAGAACTCGGCCGAGCAGGCGGCGTACCCGGCGACCTCGCCCCGCGGGGTCTCGGCCAGCAGCACCCGGAGCCGGGACCCGTCGGCGAACAGCCGCGCGCCGAGCCGGTCGGCGAGACCGGCCGAGCGGGGCTCGGACTTCTCGTACACCATGTGCTCGCGCATGAGCTCGACCAGGCGGGGGAGGTCCCCGGGGCGCGCGGGCCGTACGACGGGGGCGCCAGACGTGTGTTCCATGGATGTCATCCTCCGCACGGCCCGCGTCCACCCGGCAACCGGGTGGTCCCTGGCGGCGGCCGGCCACCGCTCCGCGCCCGCACCCCTCGCTCCGGGCGTTCGCCCGGGCGCCCGCCCGGATCCCCGACCGCCCCAGGACCTGGGGCCCGGCCGCCCCACAGCCTGGGACTCAGCCTCCCGACAGCCTGGGGCTCAGCCTCCCGACAGCCTGAAACTCATCCGGCCGAAGCCGATCTGGTCCCCGTCCCGCACCACGGCCGAGCCCGTCACCCGGCGCCCGTTCACCGTCGTCCCGTTCGTCGAGCCGAGGTCCCGCACCACCCAGACCCCGTCCCGGATGCCCAGTTCCGCATGGGCCCGCGAGACCGTCTCGTGGCTCAGGCGCAGCCCGTTGCCCGGGTCGCGGCCGATCCGCAGCGGGCCGGCGCTCGGGTGCGGGAGGAGCAGCGTGGGCAGCTTCTCCGCGGCCCAGGCCTGCCGTACGCCCACGGACACCGCCGAGACCCGCCCCACCCAGCCGAACAGCCGGCGGGTCCACGGGCTCTCGGTGCCCTCCCGGGCCTCCAGGTCCGCGGTGAGTGCGGCGAGGTCCTCGGAGCGGCGGGCGACGAGGGCGAGTTCCATGCGGCGAAGGAAGGTGTCGTGCGACAGCTTGCCGACGGCGGCACCCTCCCTGAGCTGGCCCAGCGCGCGGTCGCGCTCGGCGTCGGAGAGCCGCGGGGCGGGGAAGGAAGGGAACTCGAAACTCGACGTCACCAGGTGATTGTCGGCCTGTCGGGGGCAGAGTGTCCAGAACTCCCGCGCCGAGCCGGGGATGATGGCCCGGACACGCAGGTTGGGGTACCGCCGCCAGACGAGGGGACCGTCCGTGCAGTTCGAGGTGTGGGCACCGCTGACAGACCGGGTCGCGCTGCGGCTCGACGGGACCGCGTACGCGATGGAGCGCGATCCGCAGCGCCCCGGCTGGTGGGTCGTGGAGGCCGAGGCGCGGGACGGATCCCACTACGGCTTCCAGCTGGGCGGCGGCCCCGAGCCTCTCCATCCCGGGGACGATCCGCGCGACCCGGTCCACCCCGGACAGCATGCGGAGCAGCCGGACCACACGCGCCCCGTACGGCCCGATCCGCGCGGCCGGCGCCTGCCGGAGGGCCCCGAGGGGCTCTCGGCCGTGGTCGACTTCGCCGCCCTCGCTCCCGACGCGCCGGCTCCCTCCCCCCGGGTGCCGCTGCAGGACGCCGTCCTGTACGAGCTGCACATCGGCACCTTCACCCCCGAGGGCACCTTCGACGCGGCCGCCGCCCGCCTCGGTCACCTCACCTCCCTCGGCGTCACCCACGTCGAGCTGATGCCGGTGTGCTCCTTCCCCGGGCGGCACGGCTGGGGGTACGACGGGGTCGCGCCCTGGGCGGTGCACGAGCCGTACGGGGGCCCGGCCGGGCTGGTCCGGTTCGTGGAGGCCGCGCACGCCGCCGGGCTCGGCGTGGTGCTCGACGTGGTCCACAACCACCTCGGCCCCTCAGGCAACCACCTCCCCGCCTTCGGCCCGTACTTCACCGAGACCCACCACACCCCCTGGGGCGCGGCGGTGAACCTGGACGCGCCCGGCTCCGACGAGGTGCGCGCCTACTTCCTGGGCAGCGCGCTGGCCTGGCTGCGCGACTACCGGATCGACGGGCTGCGGCTGGACGCGGTGCACGCGCTCGCCGACGGGCGGGCGCTGACCTTCTTGGAGGAGCTGTCGGCGGCGGTGGACGAGCTGGCCGCCGAGACGGGACGGCCGCTGTTCCTGATCGCGGAGTCGGACCGCTGCGACCCCCGCACCACGACCCCGCGCACCGCCGGGGGCCTGGGCCTGCACGCGCAGTGGAACGACGACTTCCACCACGCCCTGCACTGTGCGCTGACCGGTGAGTCCCAGGCGTACTACGCGGACTTCGCCGAGGCCCCGATCGGGGCCCTCGCCAAGACCATGACCCGGGCCTTCTTCCACGACGGGACCTGGTCCTCCTTCCGGGGCCGCCACCACGGCCGCGCGGTGGACCGCGCCCGCACCCCGGCGCACCGCTTCCTCGGCTACGCCCAGACCCACGACCAGATCGGCAACCGCGCGCTGGGCGACCGGCTCTCGGGCTCCCTGTCCCCCGGGCTGCTGGCGTGCGCGGCGACGGTGGCGCTGACCGGGCCGTTCGTGCCGATGCTGTTCATGGGCGAGGAGTGGGGCGCCGGCACGCCGTGGCAGTACTTCACCGACCATCCCGACGAGGAGCTCGCCGAGGCCGTACGGGTGGGCCGGCGGCGGGAGTTCGCGGCGCACGGCTGGAAGGCGGAGGAGATCCCCGACCCCCAGGACCCGGCCACCCGGGACCGGTCCTGCCTCGACTGGGACGAGCCCGGCCGGGGGTCGCACGCCCGCCTGCTGAGCTGGTACCGCACCCTGATCAGGCTCCGCCGGACCCACGCCGACCTGCGTGATCCCGATCTGGCGGCGCTGCGGATCGCCCATGACGAGGAGCGCCGCTGGCTGACGTTCCGCCGGGGCGACGTCCGGGTGGTGGTGAACCTCTCCGGGGAGCCGGTCACCGTCGCGCTCGGCCGCAACGGTGTCCGGGTGCTGGCCGCCTGGCTCCCCGTCGAGCATCAGGACACCGACGGGCGGGTCCACGTACCGGCCGAGTCGGCGGTGGTGCTGGGCCTGTAGGCCCCGTAAACCCGGTCGCGGAGGCGCGGGGCCGTCTGATGGGATCGGCCCCATGAAGATCACATCTGCCGGATTCTCCGCGGGCGGTGGCGGGCACACGCCCAAGTACGACCGGATCGGGGCGGGTTACCGGGAGGTCCGGCGGCCCGATCCCCGGCTTGCGGCGCTGATCGCGGGCGCCCTCGGGGACGCCCGGACCGTCGTCAATGTCGGCGCGGGCGCCGGTTCGTACGAGCCGCAGGACCGCGAGGTGACGGCCGTGGACCCGTCCCGGGTCATGCTCGACCAGCACCCTGGGACCCGTAAGGTCAGGGCCCGTGCGGAGCAACTGCCTTTCGCGGACGGGGCCTTCGACGCCGCGATGGCCGTGATGACCGTTCACCACTGGCCGGACCCCGGGCGCGGGCTGGCGGAGCTGCGGCGGGTCTCGCGGCGCCAGGCCGTCTTCACCTGGGATCCGCAGCACCGGACGAAGCTGTGGTTCTTCGAGGAGTACCTCCCGGAGGTCTGGGAGCTGGAAGACTCCCGGTTCACCCCGCTCTCCGTGGTGACCGGAGCGCTGGACGCGCACACCGTGCTGCCCTTCCCCGTCCCGCACGATGTCACCGACGGGTTCCGGGCCGCCTTCTGGCGCCGGCCCGAGTCCTACCTCGACCCGGTCGTACGGGCCGCCAGCTCCACCTTCGCGACGCTGCCCGCCTCCGTCGTGGAACCGGCGATCGCCCGGCTGCGCGAGGACCTGCGGTCGGGTGAGTGGCTGCGCCGCCACGCCGACCTGCTGGAACGGGAGAGCGTCGACTACGGCTACCGGCTGGTCCTCGCCGGGGCCTGAGCCCCGGCGAGGAGGAGGCCCCCCGCCGCCGCGCCTACTCCACGACGGCCAGCTCCCGGGAGGCGTTGTTGAAGCTGCGGCAGCCGTTCTCGGTGACCGTGATGATGTCCTCGATGCGGACCCCGAACCGCCCGGGGAGGTAGATCCCCGGCTCCACGGAGAAGCACATGCCGGGGACGAGGGCCTGCTCCTCCCCTTCCACCATGTACGGAGGTTCGTGCGTGGTGACTCCGATGCCGTGGCCCGTGCGGTGGATGAACTGCTCGCCGTAGCCGAACTCCGTGATCACCGCGCGGGCCGCCCGGTCCACGTCCTGGCAGGCGGCTCCCGGCCGGGCCGCCGCCACGCCCGCCAGCTGTGCCTCGCGGACGATGTCGTGGACGCGCTGCTCCTCCTCCGTGGGCTCGCCGACGTGGACGGTGCGGGAGATGTCGGAGCCGTAACCGTGCTTGAGGCCGCCGAAGTCGAGGACCACCATGTCCCCGTGCTCGATGACCCGGTCACCGGCTTCGTGGTGCGGGTTGGCGCCGTTGGGGCCGGAGCCGACGACGGTGAAGTCCACCTGGGAGTGGCCGTGCACGCGCAGCAGCGCGGCCAGGTCCTCGGCGACGTCGCTCTCCCGGCGTCCGGCGAAGGGGACATGGAGGATCTGCGCGTACGCGGCGTCCGCCGCCTCGCCGGCCGCCGCGAGCCGGGCCAGCTCGCGCTCGTCCTTGACCGCGCGCAGCATCGGCAGGGCATCGGTCAGCGAGACGTACGAGGTCGTCGGCAACTCCCGCTGCAGGCCCAGCAGGTGCAGCGCCCAGGCGTTGTCGCTGACGCCGAAGCGGCCGGTCACGTCCAGCAGCGGGGAGGTCACGGCGTACGGGTTCTTCCCGTCGGCCCAGTCCCGCAGGGTCAGCGCGCCCGCGCCGGGGGACTTCGCCGCGTCGGGGGCTTCCAGCGCGGGGACGACGAGGACGGGTTCCTGCCCGGCGGCGAGGACGAGCAGGGTCATCCGCTCGGTGTCGACGGGCCGGTACCCGGTGAGGTGGGCCAGGTCGGGCCCGGGGGCGACCAGCAGGCCGGCCAGCCCCGCGTCGGCGGCGGCCTGCGCGGCGGCGGCCATCCGGGCGGCGTAGTCGGCGGTCGTGAAGGGATCGGAGTCGTGGTCCATGACGGGATCCTCCCGCGCCCCGCCCCTCGACGGCAGGGGGCCGCGCCGGTCACCCCGGGCTCCGCCCCGAACCCGGTGTCGCGTGCGACGCCGTTGCCGGGCGCCGGCCCCCTTTTCAGCCCGTCCGGCGTTCGAGGACCGGGTCCGGGCGGAGCCGGGGACGGTGGAAGGGCGGGTAGGGGACGGTCGCGCAGGGCTGCGCGTCACGCCGGGGTGACCGCTCGCAGCGCCCACTCCAGCGGCCCCCGCCGCAGCTCCGTACCGCGCAGGAAGTGGCCCCAGGCCAGGCAGCCGGCCATCGCGACGGCCGAGAAGCCGGCCAGGACCTCCCACCCGCTCCAGCCCCGCAGGAACACCGCCAGCGCGAGCGCGTGCACCACGTACACCGTCAGGGCCATCGCCCCGACGGCGGCGAGCGGCCGCAGCACCCCGGCTACCGGGCGTGCGTGCGCGGCCAGGGCGAGCAGGCCTATGAGGGCCGCTCCGACCCCGGAGTTGCCGAGGGTCTCCAGCGGGGTCTGGCTGTAGGGGCCGGCCACCAGCAGCCAGTCCCAGGAGGTGCTGGGGACGGCACCGAACTGCTCCCCCAGCACCGCCGCGACCGGGTCCGGCTCCATCGCCGCCCAGGGGTGCTCCCGCGCGATGGCATCCAGCAGCGTCCCGCGCCGGCCGCCGGGTCCCAGCGCGAGCCAGGAGGCGCCGTAGCCGGCGGCGGCCGCCGCCGTCCCGAGGGCGGCCAGCAGGCACAGCGACCGCCCGCTCCGCAGGTCGGCGAGGCGGCCGAGGGCCATGCCGACCAGGATGTACGGGAAGTAGGTGAGCAGCGGGTACGCGCCCGAGAGCAGGAGCTCCCGCAGCATCCCCACGGCCCCCGCCCAGCTCGACAGGTCGGCGGGGACCGGTGTGGCCCCGCGCCCGCCGGTGCGCAGCCCGAGGGCCGGTCCCAGGAGGTAGGAGAGGACCGGGCCCAGCACCACGGAGGCGCCGGCGAGGGCCGCCAGGGCGGGGGTGCGCAGCCGGGTGAAGGGTTCGGCGGCCAGGAAGTAGACGGCGTAGAAGGCCAGGATGACGAGGATGCCCGGCGAGAGTGCGGCGAGCCACAGGCCGAGTGCGGCGAGGATCGCGCAGCGGGTCAGGGTGGCCCGCAGGGGCGGTGGTCCGCCGGCGCGGGCGCGGGCGAGCGCGAGGGAGAACCCGGCGATGAGCGTGAAGACGGCGGGCGCCCGGCCGTCGGCGACCACGAGCAGCCAGCCGGGGCCCTCGGGCGCGGGCGGCGGGCCGACGTGCACGGCGAACATGCCGAGGACGGCGACGCCGCGGGCGGCGTCCAGGCCGGTGAGTCGGTTTGGTCCCATACGGGTAGGGATGGCGATCCGGGGCGCCGGGTTGCCTGCGCCGGGCCGCCCGCGCCCTCACACGGAGCCGGCGCCGGCGCCGGAAAAGGCGTCGCGGGAGCACCCCGCTGATCAGCTATGCTGTGCTTGCACATCGAACGGGTGGTCCGCCGCCCTTCGTGGTGGGTGTAGCTCAGTTGGTAGAGCACCTGGTTGTGGTCCAGGTGGCCGCGGGTTCAAGTCCCGTCACTCACCCTGTTGATCCCGTGGGGGTTACGAGTTTTCCTCGTAACCCCCACGGGTTTTTTCGTTCCCCCTGTGGGAGCGGCGCGTCGTGACCGGCCGGGCCCGCCGGCCCGGGTCCTGGCAGGATCACACGCATGAAATGGGACATCGAGGGCATTCCGACGCTGCTCCTCGCCGTCCTCGTGGCGGCCGCTGTGTTCGGGATCACGGTGTGGCTGTGGCCCCGGCTCGCGGGGTCCGGGGTGCGGCCGGTGCTGGGGCGGGCCGGGCTCCAGCTCGCGATCACCCTGACGGCCGGGTCGGCACTGCTGCTCGCGGTGAACTCCTCGTACGGCTTCTACGGCTCCTGGCGCGACCTGCTGTCGCTGCGCCGCGAGGACCCGGCGCCGGCGGGCGCGGAGGCCGCGGGGTCGGAGGCGCTGCAGGTGCGGGGGACCCGCTTCTGGCGGCACGCGGGCTCCGACGACCCGGCGGTGATCGGCCGCATCGAGGCGGTGACCGTGCGCGGGGCCCTCAGCGGGCTGTCGGGGCAGGGGTACGTGTACCTGCCGCCGCAGTACGTGCACGCGTCGGCCGGGCGGCGGGCGGAGTTCCCGGTGGTGCTGGCGCTGAGCGGGTTCCCGAGTACGCCGGGGGTGCTGATCGACCGGCTGCGGTATCCGCAGCTGGCGCTGGAGGCGGTACGGGCGGGGCGGATGCGGCCGGCGGTGCTGATCCTGATGACGCCGACGGTGGCGCCGCCCCGGGACACGCAGTGCGTGGACGTGCCGGGCGGGCCGCGGGCGGAGGCCTTCTTCGCCCGGGACCTGCGGGCGGCGGTCTCCTCGTACTACGGCCTCACCCGCGATGCCCGGGGGTGGGGCGCGATGGGCAACTCGGTGGGCGGCTACTGCGCGCTGAAGCTGGCCCTGCGCACGCCGGACGCCTACGGGGCGGCGGCCGCGCTGTCGGCCCCGTACGCGGCCGTGCGGGACGCGGACACCGGTGACCTGTTCGGCGGGGACGCGGGCCGCCGGCAGGAGAACGACCTGCTGTGGCGCCTGCGGAACCTGCCGCAGCCGCCGGTGTCCCTGCTGGTGGCGAGCAGCCGCAGGGGCGAGCACCAGTACCCGCAGACGCTGGAGTTCATCGACGCGGTACGGGCGCCCGCCCGGGTGTCCTCCATCCTCCTGGCGAGCGGCGGGCACAACTACGAGACGTGGGCGCGCGAGGCGCCCTCGGCCCTGGAGTGGCTGGTGGGGCGGCTGAGCCCGCACTGAGCGGTGAGCGCGCGCGGTGAGCGCGCGCGGTGAGCGCGCGCGGTGAGCGGTGGGACGCTCCGCCGGTCGCGGCGCGCCCGTCTACCCGCGCAGGAAGGCCTCCACCTCGGTGGCGAAGGCCACCGGGCTCTCGTGCGGCGGGTAGTGGCCGGTGCCGGGCAGCGGCTGGATGCGGCAGTTCGGGTACGAGACCTGCCACGTGGCCCGCATGACGTCGACGGTGAGCGCGAGGTCGTACTCGCCGACGAGGACCAGCACCGGGACGGTACTGCCCTTCACGGCGGCGGACAGGTCGAGGGGCTGCCAGCCGGCGAGGTACCCGGCGAAGGCCTCCGGGCGGGACACCGCGAGCGAGTGCGCGACCATCCGGTCCAGCCAGTACGGGCTCGCGCGGCGACCGGTGACGATGTCGAGGATGGTGCGGCGGTTGTCCGCGTTGTCGGCGGCCCCGTAGAAGAGCGCGTGGGTGGCGTCGTCCATCTCGTAGGGGCCGGCGGGGACCGGGTTGACGCCGATCAGCTTCTCGACTCGCTGGGGTGCGCGCACGAGGACCTGCTGCATGGCCTTGCCGCCCATGGAGTGGCCGAGGAGGGAGAAGGTGTCCCAGCCCAGCTCGTCGGCGAGCGCGAGGACGTCGTCGGCGATCTCGGGGAGCGTGTAGCGGCCGGGGACGTCCCTGCGGTCGCCGTACCCGCGGTAGTCGAGGAAGGCGTACGAGAACTCCCGCGGGTCCAGGTGGTCCAGTACGGATCCCCAGTTGGCGGACGTGCCGAACCAGTCGTGCAGCACGATGACGCGGACGGGGCCGGTGCCGATCCTGCGGTGGGCGATGGCCATGCGTTCTCCCTCGGTGACGGGGGTTGCGAACCCGGACGCCTCCGTTCTGCCCACCGCCCGTGCGCTCACACCGCGGGCGGGGCCGAGACGCCCATGCCGTCGAGCATCACTTCCCCTGGGGCCGCGCCCGCGGGGCCGACGCAAGCGTCGGCCCCGCGGGCGGCGGAGGCAGGCGGATTCACCCTTGCGGGAACGCTCAGACGGTCTTGATCGCCGGGTCCGAGACTCCGGCCGCGCCCGTTTCGACGTGGCCGGCGAAGCGGCGCAGGAAGGTGGCGTCCGCGTCGGAGACGACCGTGACGTCGTACCAGCGGGCCGTGCCGGACAGGGCCACGGTGTGCGCGACGGTGCCGCCCGCCGCGACGCGCACGATCTGGGCCGCGCCGCCGTAGGCATTGGTGACGGTCAGGTTGACGGCCGCCGTGCCCCCGTTGGCCAGGGACAGCACCAGGTTGCCGGTGGCCTTGTCGTGGCGGGCCGTGACCTCGGGGCCGGCCTTCTTCGCCGGGCCCTTCCAGGTGCGCAGGAAGCCGTTCGGGCCCCAGACCGTGAGGTTGATCTGGTTGCCGGTGGAGGCGCTCGTGCTCCAGGTGTCCGACAGGGTCTTGCCCGCCTCGACCGTGTAGGGCCACGGACCGTCCGTACGGTTGCCCGAGGTGCTGTGGAAGTGGGCGCCGAGCGAGGGACCCGAGGAGAAGGTCAGGGTGAACTTGCCCGTGGAGACCGTGGCCTTGCCGTCCACGTACGGTGCGTAGCCCAGTGCGCGGGTCGGCTTGGAGCCCGCCTCCTGCCGGGGGAGGACGCCCGTCGCCGGCGGGGTCGGGTGGTAGGACGGGTGGCGGTTCTTGTCCGGCGGCACGTACGCCGCCGTGGACGGCAGGGCGGCGGGCGCGGAGTCGGCCTGGGTGAAGTCGAAGGCCGAGGTCAGGTCGCCGCAGACCGCGCGGCGCCACGGGGAGATGTTGGGCTCCTGCACGCCGAAGCGCTTCTCCATGAAGCGGATCACCGAGGTGTGGTCGAAGGTCTCGGAGCAGACGTAGCCGCCCTTGCTCCACGGGGAGACCACGATCATCGGGACGCGGGGGCCGAGGCCGTACGGGCCGGCCGCGTAGCCGGAGACGCCGCCGGTGTACAGGTCGCCGGTGACGCTCGCCGTGGACAGGCCCCAGGCGGAGGAGGCGGGCGGGTACGGCGGGACGACGTGGTCGAAGAAGCCGTCGTTCTCGTCGTAGGTGATGAAGAGGGCCGTCTTCGCCCACACGGCCGGGTTCGCGGTCAGCGAGTCCAGGACCTGCGAGATGTACCAGGCGCCGAAGTTCGTCGGCCAGTTGGAGTGCTCGCTGAACGCCTCGGGGGCGGCTATCCAGGAGATCTGCGGGAGCGTGCCGGCCACCACGTCCGCGCGCAGCTTGTCGAAGTAGCCGCCGCCCGCCTTGACGTTGGTGCCGGTACGGGCCTTCTCGTACAGGGCGCTGCCCGGCTGGGCGTTGCGGAAGCTGTTGAAGTACAGCAGCGAGTTGTCGCCGTAGTTGCCGCGGAAGGCGTCGTTGATCCAGCCCCAGGAACCGGCCGCGTTCAGGCCGTCGCCGATGTCCTGGTAGACCTTCCAGGAGACTCCTGCCGATTCCAGGCGCTCGGGGTAGGTCTTCCAGCCGTAGCCGGCTTCCTGGTTGCCGAGGACCGGGCCGCCGCCCACGCCGTCGTTGCCCGTGTAACCCGTCCACATGTAGTAGCGGTTGGGGTCGGTGGCACCGATGAAGGAGCAGTGGTAGGCGTCGCACACCGTGAAGGCGTCGGCGAGCGCGTAGTGGAACGGGATGTCGTTCCGGGTCATGTACGACATGGTCGTGGCCGTCTTGGCCGGGACCCACTTGTCGTACTTGCCGTTGTTGTACGCCTGGTGGCCGCCGGCCCAGTCGTGGTTCAGGCCCTCCAGGAACTGCATGCCCAGGTCGTTGATCTGCGGGTTGAAGGGCAGGATGTCCTTCGTGCCGTTGGACTGGTGGAAGACGGACTTGCCGTTGTCCTGGAGGACCGGCCTCGGGTCTCCGAACCCCCGGACCCCCTTCATCGCGCCGAAGTAGTGGTCGAAGGACCTGTTTTCCTGCATGAGGACGACGATGTGCTCGATGTCCTGGATCGTGCCGGTACTTCCCTGGGCCGAGATGGCGGCGGCCCGCGCGATGCTCTCGTTCAGCATCGTGATGGCGGCGGCGCCACCGGCGATCTGGAGGAACCTGCGCCGATTGAATTCAGTCATGGAGGACGACCTCTGCGGGTGAGACGGGTGCGGGGGGATGTCGGTGGGCGCCCCAAGAACAGCGTCCCCGGGGTACCGGTCGGCGTTGCTTTCATGACAGTGGGCCGTACACCTGGAGAACGGAATACCTCGTCAGACGGTTCGTGCCCCACGCGCCACATCTCTTCGCGGCCGCCGCCTCCCGCGCCTCCCGCGCCTCCCGCGGCGGCCGGGCGGTCGGCGGTCCGGCGGTCACCGGCGGTCCGGGTACTCATCGGACCGGCCGGCGGGATGAGCATCCGTACTCAGGACCGGGCCCCGCCCGCGCGTCATGGTGAGGACATGCCGAATCAGCCATCCGTACCGCACCCGCCCGGGCCGCCTCCGCCCGGCCCGCACGTGCCTGACCCGCACGCTCCCCTGCGGCGGTCGCTGCCGCGGCCGCGGCTCCGCGCCGGGATCACGGCCGTGGCCCACCTCCTGCCCGGGGACGTCCTCACCTCCGACCGGCTCCAGCGCGAGATCGCCGGCCGGGCCGGACTCACTCTGCCCTCGCGGCTGTTGACCCAGGCCACCGGGATCCGTGCCCGCCGGGTCGCGGGCGAGGGGGTGTACGCGTCCACGCTCGCGGTGGGTGCGGCCCGCCGGGTCCTGGACAACGCCGGGCTCGGGCCCGCCGACATCGACCTGCTGCTCTTCGCCTCCGCCTCCCGCGATGTCGCCGAGCCTGCCACCGCGCACATCGTTCAGGCCGAACTCGGCACGACGGCCCACGCCCTGGACGTCACCAACGCGTGCAACAGCTTCGTCAACGGCATCGATCTCGCCCGCGCCATGATCCTCGCCGGCCGGGCCCGGCGGGCCCTGGTGGTCACCGGGGAGACCCCGAGCCGGGCCGTGCGGACGGCGCCCGCCGACTTCGCGGAGTTCCGCGCCGGCTTCGCCGGCTACACCTTCGGCGACGCGGGGGCCGCCGTGATCGTGGAGCCGGTGGAGCGCGGCGGGATCCTCGACGTGGACACCGAGACCCGCTCCGAGCACTGGGAGGTCGGGGGCATACCGGGCGGCGGTTCGCGCCACCCGCGCGGGGACGCGTACACCTACTTCCGCGGCGACGGGCACGAACTGCGCGGGGTCTTCGAGAAGGTCGGCACCGCCGTCATCGACCGGACGCTGCACCGCACGGGCATGGACTGGGACGACTTCTCCAAGGTGCTGGTGCACCAGGTGACGGTGCCCTATCTGGAGCGGTTCGCCGAGCTGACCGGGGTGCCGGCCGGGAAGCTGGTGGTGACCGTGCCCGAGCTCGGCAACATCGCGAGCGCGACGATCGGGGTCCAACTGGACCGGATATTCGACGGGCTGGCGCCCGGTGAGCGGGTGCTGTTCGTCGGGCTCGGTGGCGGGATCAGCATCATGACGATGGTCTGGGAGAAGTCGTGAGCGCGGCCGGACGGCTGTGGGTGGTGGTGCCCGCGCACGAGGAGGAGGCCCGGCTCGCAGGGACCCTCGCCGCACTCGCCCGCCAACAGGACCGGGATTTCACCCTGGTGGTCGTGGACAACGCCTCGGCCGACCGGACGGGCGCCGTGGCACGGGAGTTCGCGGCCCGGGCACCCTTCGCGGTGGAGGTCATCGAGGAACCGGAGAAGGGCGTCGGCTCCGCCGTCGACACCGGCTTCCGGTACGCGATCGGGCGCGGCGCGACCCTGCTCGCCCGCACCGACGCCGACTGCCTGCCCCACCCCGGGTGGACGGGCGCGGCGCGGGCGGCGCTGGTCCGCAGCCCCGGGCTGGTGTGCGGGCGGATCGTGGCCCGCCGCGACGAACACGGTCCGCTGGGGCGGGCCGGGTTCGGGGTCCTGGTACGGCTCGCCGGCCTCTTCGGCCGGCTGCGCCCCGAGCACGCGCGGCGCCACGGCTACCGCGCCCCGTACCGGATGCACGCGGGGAACAACATGGCCATCACCGCCGAGCTGTACCTGGCCGTCGGCGGGATGCCCCGGCGCCCCTCCCCCACCGACCGGCTCTTCCTCAACGCGGTGCGCCGCCACACCGACCGGATCACGCGCTGCCGGGCGATGGTCGTGGAGAACTCCACGCGCCGGCTGCGTGCGTACGGGATCGCCGGCACCGCCCGCTGGTACCTCGGCCGCGGCAGCGGCCCCCACGGAACGGACGACCCCCGCTGATGCTGGACCGCCTCGACCACGCGCTGCGCGCCCGCCCCGAGCTGCCCGCCGTCCTGACCGCCACGCGTACGGGCGCCACCCGGACCGCCGCCACGCGGGGGGAACTCGCCGAACTGGCCGACGCGTTCGCCTCCGCGCTGTACGCGCGCGGGCTGCGCGCCGGGGACACCGTCGCAGTCGCCGTACGCCCCGGGCCGCGTGCGCTCGCCGTCCTGCTCGCGCTGTGGCGGCTCGGCCTGCGCGGGGCCGTCCTCGACCCGGGAGCCGGACCCGACGTGCTGCGCGCCCGGCTGGCTTCGGCGCGGCCCGCGCTGGTGCTGGCCGACGCCGCCGCGCAGGCGGTGGCCGGGTGGGCGCGGCCGCTGGCCCGGCGGGCGGCAGGGCTGGAACTGCCCGAGCTGGCCGGGCTGGGTGCACCGGTGGCCACGGTCGGGCGGCGGCTGCCGGGGTGTGCGCCCGCCCTGGACCTTCGGGCGGCCCGGGGTGGCGTTCCCTCGCGGTTCACGGGTGACGGGGACGCCGACGCGGTCATCGTGTTCACCTCCGGGACCACGTCGCGGCCCCGGGCGGTGGTGCACACGCGGGCGAGTCTGACAGCCGGGATGGAGACGGTGTCGGCGCTGTTCTCCCCCGCCCCGGGGGAGGCTGCGGCCGCCACCGCCGATCCCGTGCTCGGCGGCACCTTCTTCGTGCTCGTCCCCGCCCTCGTGCGCGGCGCCCCCGTGGCCCTCCCGGCGCGGTCGCCCCGGGTGCTGGCGCGCCAACTGGCCCGGCTGGCACCGCGGGACACCTACCTCACCCCGCCGCAGCTGCGGGACGCGCTGCGCGCGGGGGCCCGCTTCCGGGGCCGGGTGTGGACCGGATCGGCTCCGGCGAGTACGGAACTGCTGTGGCGCGTGAGGGAGTCGGGGGCCGATGAGGCCTGGGGGGTGTACGCGCTCACCGAGTTGTTCCCGGCCGCCGCGGTGGAGTCCCGGGAGAAGGCCGCCCACGAGGGTCCCGGCGACCTGGTCGGCGCGCCGCTGCCCGGTGTGCGCGCCGAGTCCGGCGCTGCCGGGGAGCTGCTGCTGACCGGCCCCGCGGCCCGGCACCGCTACCTCGGCGAGGACCCGGATCCGTGGGTGCGCACGGGCGACCGGGCGCACCTGGACGGGGCGGGCCGGATCGTGCTGGAGGGCAGGTCCAAGGACATGGTGCTGCGCCGGGCCGAGAACATCTACCCGGGCCTGTACGAACCCTCCCTGCACGTGCCCGGGGTGGAACTGGCGCTGCTCGTCGGGGTCCCGGCGGACGCGGGCGGCCGTCACGGCTGTGGCTACGGCGACGAGCGGCTCGTGGCGGTCGTCCAGCCCTGCCACGGCGCCGTCGAGCCCGCGCTGCGGTCGGCGCTGGCGGGCCCGCTGCGCCGCATGGGCACGGCCGCGCCCGACGCCCTGCTGTTCGCGCGGATCCCGCTGTCGGGACGCTCCCGCAAACCGGACCGTGCGGCAACGGCGGCCCTGGCGGCCCACCGGCTGGGCTCGGGGTCCGGCGCCCGGTCCGGGCCCGGCCTCTGGTCCGGGTCCCGCACCGCCGGGTCCCGCTCCGGGTCCCGCTCCGCACGAAGCGGCGCGCCCCGACCGTGAACCGCCACCCCGGCCAGGGCCCGCCGCCGGGACCGGCGCGCCCCGTGACGGCCGCACCCGCGGGGCGGGTCCGCGCCCGCGCCGCGGCCGTCCCGGAGCGGGTCATGGCCTCCCATCGCCGCTACACCCGCGCCAACGGCGACGCGCTCGCGGGCTCGCTCGCCTACGCCCTGCTCGTCGTGGATCGTGCACCAACCGCCACGTCCCCCACATCCACTCCTCGTTCGGAAATCGACGCCCGGCCCTGATGAGGCACGGGCCCTCCCCTCCCTTAAC
>NZ_JBEXPT010000020.1:0-69213 GCF_040612195.1 Streptomyces sp. NPDC006450
ACCGGCTGACGCAAGCATGTCCGGCGACCTGTGGCGGGTCAGCGTCTCTGCCCCCGCTCCGGGCCCGGCCGAGTTGCCGGTCCGCCTCACCGCCCTGGCCGCCGCGCTGGCGGAGGACACCGTGGGGCCGCCGCCGTGACCGGGGCCGGTACGGGCGGGCGGGACCGGGGGTCGGCCACGGTGTGGGCGGTCGTGGTGGCGACCGTGCTGGTGGCGGTGTTCGGCGGGGTGCTCCTGCTCGGGCAGGCCGTGGTCGCCCGGCACCGTGCCGCGGCCGCAGCCGACCTGGCCGCCCTCGCGGCCGCGGCGAGCTGGGCCCACGGCCCGGAGGCCGCCTGTGCCACGGCGGTACGTGTGGCGGTGGCGCAGGGCGCGCGGGTCACCCATTGCGCAGTGGCGGGCGAGGTCGCGGAGGTCACCGCCCGCGCCCCGACCGGCCCCTTCGGACCGGAGCTGCGCGCCCGCGCGGGCCCGCCGCTGCCCGGGGGCCCCGTTGAGGGGCCTCCACGGGGCCGGGTCGCCCCTGTCCGCGGCGGTGCGGGCGTCTGGCCGCGGGCGCCCCGAGCGGCCCGTCCAGAGGGGCCAGGGCGCCGCGGACCGGGGCGATCACCACGGTCTGGGCGGCGCCAAGGGCGATATCCAGCCAATCGCAGGCGCTTGGCATAAAGCCGGAGCCCCCGTCCGGGGCGGGGCCCCGGGCCCCCGTCCGAGGCCAGCCCGGGCCCCCGTCCGAGGCCCCCGAGCCCCGCCCGGGGTCCCGCCCCAGAGGCGGGTCGGTCCGGGTGGTTCGGGCGATCAGGAGGCCGTAGGAGGCCTTCCGGAGGCCTTCTGTGGGCGATCAGGGGCGATCAAAGCGATCACGAGGTGATCAGGGGTTCGCCTGCGGAGCGGGGGTCGGGGATTCCGAGAGGAGGTGGGTGAGGAGGCGGACGGCCCCGCGCTTGTGCAGGGGGTCGTTGCCGTTGCCGCATTTGGGGGACTGGATGCAGGACGGGCAGCCGGCCTCGCACTCGCAGGCGGCGATCGCGTCCCGGGTCGCCGTCAGCCAGGCGCGGGCCGTGTGGAAGGCGCGCTCGGCGAAGCCCGCTCCGCCCGGGTGGCCGTCGTAGACGAAGACCGTCGGGAGGAGGGTGTCGGGATGCAGCGGGACGGAGACCCCGCCGATGTCCCAGCGGTCGCAGGTGGCGAAGAGCGGGAGCAGGCCGATCGACGCGTGCTCTGCGGCGTGCAGGGCGCCGCCGAGGATCTCCGGATTGATCCGGGCCTCGTCGAGCTGGTCCTCGGTGACCGTCCACCACACGGCCCGGGTGCGCAGGGTGCGCGGCGGCAGGTCCAGTTTGGCCTCGCCGAGCACCTCGCCGGTGATCAGCTTGCGGCGCAGGTAGGAGACGACCTGGTTCGTGACCTCCACGGAACCGAAGCAGAGCCTGCCCCGGCCCCAGGCGATCTCCGTCTCGGTCTCCAGGACGGAGATGGCGGTCGTGTCGCGGGCCGTGGTGGAGAACGGCGGGTCGGCCTGCTCGACCAGCGCGACGGAATCCTCCAGGTCCAGGTGCTTCACGAGGTACGTGCGGCCCTGGTGCAGGTGGACCGCCCCGTCGTGGACGGCGGTGTGGGAGGCCTCCTCGTCGACCGTGCCCAGCAGCCGGCCCGTGGCGGCCTCGACGATCTGGACCGGGCGCCCTCCGCCGCCCCGGATGTCGGTGAGGTCCGAGGCCCGTTCCCGGCGGGTCCAGTGCCAGGCCGTGGCCCGGCGGCGCAGCAGTTTCGCCGCTTCGAGCTGGGGGAGGAGGCCGCGTGCCGCCGGGCCGAAGAGGTCGAGGTCGGGCTCCGTGAGCGGCAGCTCGGCCGCGGCCGCGCACAGGTGCGGGGCCAGGACGTACGGGTTGTCGGGATCCAGGACCGTGGCCTCCACCGGCTGCCGGAAGAGGGCCTCGGGGTGGTGGACCAGGTAGGTGTCCAGCGGGTCGTCGCGGGCGATCAGGACCGCCAGCGCGCCCTGGCCCGAGCGTCCGGCCCGGCCGGCCTGCTGCCACAGGGAGGCACGGGTGCCCGGATAGCCGGTGATCAGGACCGCGTCGAGGCCGGAGACGTCCACACCCAGCTCCAGGGCGGTCGTCGCGGCCAGACCGAGCAGGTCCCCGGAGTGCAGGGCCCGCTCCAGGGCCCGGCGCTCCTCGGGCAGGTAGCCGCCGCGGTAGGCCGCGACCCGCCGGGGCAGCGAGCGGTCCACGGCGGCGAGCCGCTCCTGGGCGATCACGGCGATCAGCTCGGCGCCGCGCCGGGAGCGGACGAAGGCGACCGTACGCACGCCCTGGACGACCAGGTCGGTGAGGAGATCGGCGGTCTCGGCGGTGGCCGTACGCCGTACGGGTGCGCCCCGCTCGCCCTTGAGGTCGGTCAGGGGCGGCTCCCACAGGGCGAAGACGACCTCGCCGCGCGGGGAGGCGTCGTCGGAGACCTCCACCACCGGCAGTCCGGTCAGCCGGGACGCGGCGGTCGCCGGGTCGCTCGCGGTGGCGGAGGCCAGCAGGAACACGGGCTCGGAGCCGTAGCGGGCGCACAGCCGGCGCAGCCGCCGCAGGACCTGGGCGACGTGGGAGCCGAAAACGCCACGGTAGGTGTGGCACTCGTCGATGACGACGTAGCGCAGGGCCCGGAGGAACGAGGACCAGCGCGGGTGGGCCGGGAGGATCCCGCGGTGCAGCATGTCGGGGTTGGTGAGGACGTAGTTGGCGTACTGGCGCACCCACTCCCGCTCCTCGAAGGGGGTGTCCCCGTCGTAGACGGCGGGCCGGACGGCGTTGCCGAGGGGGCCGGCCAGTTCCCGTACGGCCCGGCGCTGGTCGGCGGCCAGGGCCTTGGTCGGGGCCAGGTACAGGGCGGTCGCGCCCCGACCGTTGGGTGCCTCGGCCCCGTCGGCGAGGGCCGAGAGCACGGGCGCGAGGTAGGCCAGCGACTTGCCGGAGGCGGTGCCCGTGGCGACGACCACGGACTCCCCGTCGAGGGCGTGCTCGACGGCCGCGGCCTGGTGTTCCCACGGATGGTCGATCCCGGCGGCCTGAATTGCGGCCACGACATCAGTTCGGATGCGATCGGGCCAGACCGCATGACGACCCTCCCGAGGGGGCAAGTGCTCCGTATGGGTGATGCGCGCAGCTCGCGAAGGCCCCCGTGACAGCCGGTCCAGGACCGTGCCGGGGGTGGGTCTGACGTCCTCGGGTGCCGTGGGCGGACCGGGACGGTGAGTGTTGGCCATTGGAACCGAGTGTGTCACCGGCGTGCGGGACAATGGTCCGAAGGCGTCGTGTACGCCTGCCGGTAAGTGATTGAATGCCATCGCGGCAGCCAATCCCTCGCCTACCTTCGGGTGGGGAGGCCCCTGGGGGGCGCCGCTCGATAGCAAGGTGCTGGAGGATCCGTGGACCTGTCCCTGTCGACTCGCACTGTCGGCGACCGTACGGTCGTGGAGGTCGGTGGCGAGATTGATGTGTATACCGCGCCCAAGCTGCGCGAGCAGTTGGTCGAGTTGGTGAATGACGGCAGCTACCACCTGGTTGTCGACATGGAGCGAGTGGACTTCCTCGACTCCACCGGGCTTGGTGTGCTCGTGGGAGGCCTCAAGCGCGTCCGCGCGCACGAGGGCTCGCTGCGTCTGGTCTGCAACCAGGAGCGCATCCTGAAGATCTTCCGAATCACCGGTCTGACCAAGGTGTTTCCGATCCACAACTCGGTGGAAGACGCCGTCAACGCCACGGACTGACGGCGCTCGGCGGCGAAACGGCCGAAGATGGAGCGGGGGGTACCGGGCCACACGCGGTCCGGGCCCCTGTAAGGCACGCCCGTAGTCCGAGGGGGACGCGCATGGCCACCGTTGAACTGCGCTTCAGCGCCCAGCCCGAACACGTCCGGACGGCCCGCCTGGTCGCGGCCGCCGTGGCGCGGCGGGCCGGTGTGGAGGAAGCCGTCCTCGACGAGGTCCGCCTCGCCGTGGGCGAGGCCTGTTCGCGTGCCGTCGGACTGCATCGCACCAACGGCCTGACCGCGCCCGTCCGGGTGGTGCTGACCGAGGAGGAGAAGGTGTTCTCCATCGAGGTCAGCGACGAAGTACCCGGACCGGCCGGCGGTCCGTCTGACGCCGTGCCCGGAATCGACGCCGTCCTGGACCCCGACATCGAGGGCGAGGACGAGATGGGCCTTGCCGTGATCAGCGGTCTGGTCGACGACGTCGACGTCATCAGCGGGGAGGCGGGCGGGACCATTCGGATGAGCTGGCCCGTCTCGGGGAATTCCGCACTGCCGTAACCGGCCCCGGCCGGGCCGCGGCTCGGCTGCCCCACTGCTTCGTGCCCGCCGGGTGGCCCTCGTGGCGCCCGGCGGGTTTTCGTGCTGCCCGGGGGACTGCGTCCCGGCGGCCCGGGCCTTGTGCTGCCCCGGGGGATGGCTCCTGGCGGGTTCTCGTGGTGCCCGGCGGGTTCTCGTCCCGGCCGGGGGGTTTCGCGGGTCCCGGCCGGTTTCCTGCCCCGGTCGGCCTCGGCGGCGGTCGGTTCTCGGAGTCGGGGCGTCCGCCGACGGGGGACCGGGCGGGTGCCGGTAAGGCGTCGAAAGCGCCGAGGGCGTGGGCACCGATGATGTTCCGCCGCGCGTGCCGACGTATCTTCCGATCTTATTCAAGGCCCTGCCGAGCAGGGCCTTTCGCATGCCCGTAGATCCATTGCGTGATCGTTCTCCGGCGGTTTTCCGGATCCCTGATCAAGCGTCAATGCTTTTGCCCCGTTACCGCTTTCGAGGGTAATGGAGTGACCAGATCTATTGGTGAGGAGCAAGTGCGAGCCAATTCCGTTTCCTGCGTACTGTTTTGATCGGGTCGCGCTCCCTACAATCCGTCCACATCTTGAGCTCATCACGTCAAGGAGGACGAATGACGGGGCTCTTCACCCCTATCGCGCCCGGTCGCACCACTGACCTGGCATCCGCAGTACTCACGGATGACAATCGGCTCATCGTGATCGTCATTGCGGCCGTGGCCGTCGCCGCGCTCGTCGTCGCGCAGATCCTGGTCCGCCAGGTCCTCTCCGCCGACGAGGGAACCGACTCGATGAAGGAGATCGCCGCCGCCGTCCAGGAAGGCGCCAACGCCTACCTCGGCCGGCAGCTCCGCACGCTCGGCGTCTTCGCCGTCGTCGTGTTCTTCCTGCTGTTCCTGCTCCCCGCCGACGACTGGACGCAGCGGGCGGGACGTTCCGCCTTCTTCCTCGTCGGCGCCATCTTCTCGGCCGCCACCGGCTACATCGGCATGCGCCTCGCGGTCCGTGCCAACGTCCGCGTCGCCGCCGCCGCGCGCGAGGCCACCCCCGCCGAGGGCGAGCCCGCCAAGGACCTGACCGAGGTATCCCACAAGGCCATGCGGATCGCGTTCCGCACCGGCGGCGTGGTGGGCATGTTCACCGTCGGCCTCGGCCTGCTCGGCGCGTCCTGCGTCGTGCTCGTCTACGCCGCCGACGCGCCCAAGGTCCTGGAGGGCTTCGGCCTCGGCGCCGCGCTCATCGCGATGTTCATGCGTGTCGGAGGCGGCATCTTCACCAAGGCCGCCGACGTCGGCGCCGACCTGGTCGGCAAGGTCGAGCAGGGCATTCCGGAGGACGACCCGCGCAATGCCGCGACCATCGCCGACAATGTGGGCGACAACGTCGGAGACTGCGCGGGAATGGCCGCCGACCTCTTCGAGTCGTACGCCGTCACCCTCGTGGCGGCCCTCATCCTGGGCAAGGCCGCCTTCGGCGACCTGGGCCTGGCCTTCCCGCTGATCGTCCCCGCCATCGGGGTCGTCACCGCGATGATCGGCATCTTCGCGGTCTCCCCGCGGCGTTCCGACCGCAGCGGAATGACCGCCATCAACCGCGGCTTCTTCATCTCCGCCGCGATCTCGCTGGTCCTCGTCGGCATCGCCGTCTACGCGTACCTGCCGGGCACCTACAAGGAGCTCGTCGGAGTCGACGACGCCGCGATCTCCGGGCACTCGGGCGACCCGCGGATCCTGGCCCTGGTCGCCGTCGCCATCGGCATCGTGCTCGCGGCCCTGATCCAGCAGCTCACCGGCTACTTCACCGAGACCAACCGCCGTCCCGTCCGGGACATCGGCAAGTCCTCCCTGACGGGCGCCGCCACGGTCGTGCTCGCCGGCATCTCGGTCGGTCTGGAGTCCGCCGTCTACACGGCGCTGCTCATCGGCCTCGGCGTCTACGGGGCGTTCCTGCTCGGCGGCACCTCGATCATGCTGGCGCTCTTCGCCGTGGCACTGGCCGGCACCGGCCTGCTCACCACCGTCGGGGTCATCGTCGCCATGGACACCTTCGGCCCGGTCTCCGACAACGCCCAGGGCATCGCGGAGATGTCCGGGGACGTCGAGGGCGCCGGCGCGCAGGTGCTGACCGACCTGGACGCGGTGGGCAACACCACCAAGGCCATCACCAAGGGCATCGCCATCGCCACGGCCGTGCTCGCCGCGGCCGCGCTCTTCGGCTCGTACAACGACGCCATCGCGAACGCGGTCAGAGAGGTCGGCGCCAAGACCGCGGGGGAGATGAACCTCAGCCTGGACATCGCGCAGCCCAACAACCTCGTCGGGCTGATCCTGGGCGCGGCCGTCGTGTTCCTGTTCTCCGGCCTCGCCATCAACGCCGTGTCCCGCTCGGCGGGCGCGGTGGTCTACGAGGTGCGCCGCCAGTTCCGGGAGCACCCCGGCATCATGGACTACACCGAGAAGCCCGAGTACGGGCGCGTCGTGGACATCTGCACCAAGGACGCGCTGCGCGAACTCGCCACGCCCGGGTTGCTCGCCGTCCTCACCCCGATCGCGGTCGGGTTCACGCTCGGAGTCGGAGCCCTCGGCTCCTTCCTCGCCGGCGCGATCGGCACCGGCACCCTCATGGCGGTCTTCCTCGCCAACTCCGGTGGCGCGTGGGACAACGCGAAGAAGCTCGTCGAGGACGGGCACCACGGTGGCAAGGGCAGCGCGGCCCACGAGGCCGTCGTCATCGGCGACACCGTCGGCGACCCGTTCAAGGACACCGCCGGTCCCGCCATCAACCCGCTGCTCAAGGTCATGAACCTGGTGGCGCTGCTGATCGCCCCCGCGATCGTGCAGTTCAGCTACGGTGCGGACGCCAGTCCGACGGTACGGGCGATCGTCGCGGTCCTCTCGATCGGGATCATCGTCGGCGCCGTGTACGTCTCCAAGCGCCGCGGCATCGCCGTGGGCGACGACGAGGCGGGCGAGGGCGCGACCGCGGAGCGGGTGGGCCAGCAGGGCGACCCGGCGGCGGTCTCTTCCTGAGACGGCCGTCGCGGGCCTGAACCGGCTCGATCCTGCTCGATCCTGCTCGATCCTGCTCGACCCGGCTCGACTTCGGCTGTACGCCCGAACGGCGGACGGGCGGCGCGGACTGACGCGCCGTCCGTCCGCCTTTGTGTTTCCCGGATGGTGGACGTGTATCTTCCGGGCCGAGAGCCTTCGAAGGGACCAATCCGGTGAACAAGAAGCTTGCGGCCGCGGTATCGGGCGCTGCGGTGCTCATGCTCGTCCTGTCCGGCTGCGGCGGGGACGACGGCGACAAGAAGACCGACGCCTGGGCCAAGAAGGTCTGCGACAGCTGGCAGCCCGAGCTCCAGAAGATCGAGCAGGCGAACGCCGACATCAAGCGGGTGGCGACCGAGAGCAGCAAGCCGGAGGAGGTCCAGGCGACCGACTCGGCGGCCTTCGGGACCATGTCCGAGTCGTACAAGGCGATGGGTGCGGCCCTCACGGCCGCCGGAGTTCCGCCGGTCAAGGACGGGGAGAAGACCCAGGCCGCCGCGGTCATGGGCTTCGAGTCGACGGCGGCGGGCTACACCGCGCTGAAGACGAAGATGGACGCCCTCGACGCCAAGGACCAGGGCAAGTTCGCCGAGGGCCTCAAGGAGGTGGCGGGCGGCCTGGAGGAGGCGACCAAGGGCGGCAAGGAAGCCCTCGACCAGCTCAAGGCGGGCGGGCTCGACAAGTCGATGAACAGTCAGAAGGGCTGCCAGGTGACGACTCCGTCGCCGGCGAAGTCCTAGAGGTCCTCGAGGTCCCGGGACTTCCAGAAGTTCTGCAAGTCCCAGAGGCACGAGAAGTCATGGCGCGCGCCGCCGCCCTGCGGACGCGGCCGCACGGACCGGGGCGGCCGGGATCCTTCGGGACCCGGCCGCCCCGGCGCATGTCCGGGGACGGGCCCAGCCGTACGGAGCTGCGCCCGGTCGGGGCCCGTTGCGGGGTGCGGCCGCGCGGGCGGGAGCTCTCGAAGGCGACGGGTCCCCACGCCGAAGGCCGTGTGGCGCGGGCAATGGCGGCGGCAGCGGCCACAATGGGCGGGTGAGTACCACCAGCCTTCCCCCCGGTCTGCCCACCCGCCTTCCCTCGTCGGCCCGCGCGGCCGAGCTGCGTGCCGCGTTGCTCGCCGCGGGCTTCACCGCCGACGGCCTGCTCGACCTGCTCGGTGCCCCGGCGTACGCCGCGCTGGCCCGCAGCGAGACCGTCCCCGCCCTGCGCGCCACGCGGAGCCGCGGCGACGGGCCGCTCGCGGCCCTGACCCGGCTGTTCCTGCTGCGGCAGCCGGTGCCGTACGTGCACGCCGCGGCCGCCCTTCCCGTCGACGCGGCGCTGGCCGACGGCTGGCTGCGGCGCGAGGGCGACGAGGTGCACGCCACCGTGGACGTGCGCCCGTACGGAGGTCCGGACGGCGAGGACTGGTTCATCGTGTCCGACCTCGGCTGCGCCGTCGGCGGGGCCGGCGGCATCGGCAGCCGCGAGGAGGGGGTCGTCCTCGGTGTCGGCGGCGCCTCCACGACCCTGGCCGGTATCACCATCCGCACGCCGGTCGGTTCTGCCCTCGACGTCGGCACCGGATCCGGGATCCAGGCACTGCACGCCGCCCAGCACGCGACCCGGGTCACGGCGACCGACGTCAACCCGCGGGCCCTGGAATTCACCCGGCTGACGCTGGCGCTCTCGGGGGCCCCCGAGGCGGAACTGCTCGCAGGGTCGCTGTTCGAGCCGGTCGGCGGGGCCACGTACGACCTGATCGTGTCGAATCCGCCCTTCGTGATCTCCCCGGGAGCCCGGCTGACGTACCGGGACGGCGGGATGGGCGGCGACGACCTGTGCCGGACCCTGGTCCAGGAGGCCGGAGCCCGGCTCAACCCGGGCGGATTCGCGCAGTTCCTGGGCAACTGGCAGCACGTCGACGGCGAGGACTGGCACGACCGGGTACGGGCCTGGGTGCCGGGCGGCTGCGATGCCTGGATCGTGCAGCGCGACGTGCAGGACGTGACGCAGTACGCGGAGTTGTGGCTGCGCGACGCGGGCGATCACCGCACCGACCCCGCCGAGTACGAACAGCGGTACGAGGACTGGCTGGACGAGTTCGAATCCCGCAAGACCAAGGCGGTCGGCTTCGGCTGGATCACGCTGCGGCGCAGCGACGCGGCCGAGCCGTCGATCGTGGTCGAGGAGTGGCCGCACTCGGTGGAACAGCCGCTCGGGGAGGCCGTCCTCGACCACTTCGCACGCCAGGACTACCTGCGCGACCACGATGACGCGGCCCTGCTCGCGGGCTATTTCCGGCTGACCGAGGAGGTCGTGCAGGAGCAGGTCGGCGCGCCCGGCGCGGAGGATCCGGAACACGTCGTGCTGCGGCAGAACCGCGGCATGCGGCGCGCCACCAAGGTCGACACGGTCGGGGCCGGCTTCGCCGGGGTGTGTGACGGATCACTGAGCGCGGGGCGGATTCTGGACGCGATCGCCCAGCTGGTGGAGGAGGACCCGGTGGTCCTGCGGGACCGGACGCCCGAGGCGATCCGGATGCTCGTGGAGCAGGGCTTCCTGGAGCCGTTGACCGGGGCGGAAGCGGGAGCGGAACCCGGAGCGGAACCCGGAGCGGGCCCTCCGGGGGAGTAGGGCCGGCGGCCGCCGTGCGCCGGCGCGGCCCGGAGCCACGGCGGGTCCCGGGCGGTCGGAACCGGGATGTAACCCCAGGTTCGCCTGCCGTCCCCCCTCGGCTGAAAGCCTCCGCTCAGCGGGATCCGGGGGGATCCCGGGAGCGGCCCGGGGGATGAGGGGAACGGCATGGAACACGGTCCGGCGATCTTCGCGGCGATCGTGTTCCTGCTGTTCGGGGCCGCTCTGCTGGCTTGGACGGGGGCGCGCGCCCTGCGTGGCGCGCCGGTGGCCGAGGGCGTGCGACCCGTCGTGGCCGTACCGGTGGGACTGCTCGCCGGCGGGGTGTCGCTGGCCCTCGGGGTCTGGTGCCTCGCAGGGCCGTGACGCCGGGGGCTCCGGCTCCCTGAGGCGTAGCTCACGGGAGCGGGGGCTTCGCGTCATCCGTGTTTCGCGGCAGGGGGCCTCCGGGGGCCGGGGCGGTGTCGCCCCTGGCGGTGGTGGGTGCTCCGGTCCGGCGGGGTGGGGCTCGGGGATCGCGGCCGTGGAGTCGGCCGGATGTCGCTCACGTCCGGCGGCGCGCCGGGTTTCCTCCGCTCGTCCGGAATGTGCGCAGGATCGTAAAGAGCGACGTGAAGCGGGGTGCCGGGGCGGGGCCAGACGGCCCTTCGGCCACTCTGCCCGGTGAGTGCGCAGGGCCTGCCGCGGCATCCGGGCGGCAGAAATGGCACTTGTCGGGTTACCGTTCGAGTGGCCGTTGCGGGCTTCTGCCGTTTGACACGGGGGCGGGTTGTACCGTCACACTCCGCAGCGTCGCCGTACTGCGACCGAGTGCCGACCGGAGAGAAGAGCCAAGTTGTCCCCGACTAGCGAGACCGCAAAGGGCGGCCGCCGACTCGTCATCGTCGAGTCCCCTGCCAAGGCGAAGACGATCAAGGGCTACCTCGGCCCGGGATACGTCGTCGAGGCGAGCGTCGGGCACATCCGCGACCTCCCCAGCGGCGCGGCCGAGGTTCCCGACAAGTACACCGGTGAGGTCCGCCGTCTCGGTGTGGACGTCGAGCACGACTTCGCGCCGATCTACGTCGTCAACGCCGATAAGAAGGCCCAGGTCAGGAAGCTCAAGGAGCTGCTGGCCGAGTCCGACGAACTCTTCCTCGCCACCGATGAGGACCGCGAGGGCGAAGCCATCGCGTGGCACCTGCAGGAAGTCCTCAAGCCCAAGGTCCCCGTCCACCGGATGGTCTTCCACGAGATCACCAAGGACGCGATCCGCGACGCCGTCGCCAACCCGCGCGAGCTCAACCAGCGCATGGTCGACGCCCAGGAGACCCGCCGCATCCTCGACCGCCTCTACGGCTACGAGGTCTCGCCGGTCCTGTGGAAGAAGGTCATGCCGAAGCTGTCGGCGGGCCGCGTCCAGTCGGTGGCCACCCGCATGGTGGTCGAGAAGGAGCGCGAGCGCATCGCCTTCCGCTCGGCCGAGTACTGGGACCTGACCGGCACCTTCGCCACCGGCCGCGCCGGTGACGCCTCCGACCCGTCCACGCTGGTCGCCCGCCTGAACACGGTGGACGGCAAGCGCGTGGCGCAGGGCCGCGACTTCGGCTCGACCGGGCAGCTCAAGAGCGAGGTGCTGCACCTCGACGAGGCGAACGCACGGGCGCTGGCCGCCGCGCTGGCCGAGACCTCCTTCGCCGTCCGGTCGGTCGAGTCCAAGCCGTACCGCCGCTCCCCGTACGCCCCGTTCCGTACGACGACGCTCCAGCAGGAGGCCTCGCGCAAGCTCGGCTTCGGTGCGAAGGCGACGATGCAGGTGGCGCAGAAGCTGTACGAGAACGGCTTCATCACCTACATGCGTACCGACTCCACGACCCTGTCCGACACCGCGGTGTCGGCGGCTCGGGCGCAGGTCACGCAGCTCTACGGGGCCGAGTACCTGCCGGAGAAGCCCCGCGTCTACGCGGGCAAGGTCAAGAACGCGCAGGAGGCGCACGAGGCGATCCGCCCCTCGGGTGATCGTTTCCGCACCCCGGCCGAGACCGGTCTGACCGGCGACCAGTTCCGCCTGTACGAGCTCATCTGGAAGCGCACCGTCGCCTCCCAGATGAAGGACGCGGTCGGCAACTCGGTGACCGTGAAGATCGGCGGCCGTTCCGCGGACGGCCGCGACGCCGAGTTCTCGGCATCCGGCAAGACGATCACCTTCCACGGCTTCATGAAGGCCTACGTGGAGGGCGCGGACGACCCGAACGCCGAGCTCGACGACCGTGAGAAGCGCCTCCCGCAGGTCGCCGAGGGCGACGCGCTGTCGGCCGAGGAGATCACGGTCGACGGCCACTCGACCAAGCCGCCGGCCCGCTACACCGAGGCCTCGCTGGTCAAGGAGCTCGAAGAGCGGGAGATCGGCCGCCCGTCGACGTACGCGTCGATCATCGGCACGATCCTGGACCGCGGGTACGTCTTCAAGAAGGGCACGGCGCTCGTGCCGTCCTTCCTGTCGTTCGCTGTGGTCAACCTGCTGGAGACGCACTTCGGGCGGCTCGTCGACTACGACTTCACCGCCAAGATGGAGGACGACCTCGACCGCATCGCGCGGGGCGAGGCCCAGTCCGTGCCGTGGCTGAAGCGCTTCTACTTCGGCGCGGAGGACGCGACCGAGGTCGTGCCGGCCGACGGTGACGCGCTCGGCGGTCTCAAGGAGCTGGTGACCGACCTGGGCGCGATCGACGCCCGGGAGATCTCCTCCTTCCCCGTGGGTGAGGGCATCGTGCTGCGCGTCGGCCGCTACGGGCCGTACGTGGAGCGCGGTGAGAAGGACGCCGAGGGCCACCAGCGCGCGGACGTCCCCGAGGAGCTCGCTCCCGACGAGCTGACGGTCGAGTACGCGGAGGAGCTCTTCGCGAAGCCGAGCGGCGAGTTCGAGCTGGGCAAGGACCCGGTCAGCGGGAACGAGATCGTCGCGAAGGACGGCCGCTACGGGCCGTACGTGACGGAGATCCTGCCCGAGGGCACGCCGAAGACGGGCAAGAACGCGGTGAAGCCGCGGACTGCCTCGCTGTTCCAGTCGATGAGCCTGGACACGGTCACGCTCGAGGACGCGCTGCGTCTGATGTCCCTTCCCCGGGTCGTGGGCGTGGACGCGGAGGGCGCGGAGATCACCGCGCAGAACGGCCGCTACGGCCCGTACCTGAAGAAGGGCACGGACTCGCGGTCGCTGGAGACCGAGGACCAGCTGTTCGCCATCACCCTGGAGCAGGCGCTCGCGATCTACGCGCAGCCGAAGCAGCGGGGGCGCGCGGCCGCGAAGCCGCCGCTGAAGGAGCTGGGGACCGACCCGGTGAGCGAGAAGCCGGTGGTCGTCAAGGACGGCCGGTTCGGCCCGTACGTGACGGACGGCGAGACGAACGCGACGCTGCGGCGGGACGACGACGTCGAGACGATCACGCCGGAGCGGGGCTACGAGCTCCTCGCGGAGAAGCGCGCCAAGGGCCCGGTGAAGAAGACGGCCAAGAAGGCGCCCGCGAAGAAGGCTCCCGCGAAGAAGGCCCCGGCGAAGAAGGCCACGGCGACGAAGACCGCCGCGGCCAAGAAGACGACGGCGGCGAAGAAGACCACGGCCAAGAAGACGGCCGCGAAGAAGACGACGGCCGCGGTTCCGGCGGACGAGTAGTCGAAAAGGGGCAGGGCCCGTGCGGAGCGTGCGCACGTGCCCTGCCCCTTGCGGTCCGCAGAGGCCGGTCCGCGGGGGTGGGTCGGGGGTCACACCGGAGCTTGTCCACAGGGATCCGCACCCGCCAAGCACAGCGGATAGGCTGGGCGGATGACGCGAGCCGAGCAGCCGACGGTCGTGACCGCCACCACCGACACCGCCCCCACCTACGACGAAGCCCTCGCCGCGGACTCCCGCGAGCGGGCGGTGCGCGCTCTGCTGCGCACCCCCGGGCTGCGCCGGCTGTGGAGCGCGCAGTTGGTGAGCGGCATCGGCGATGCCCTCGCCCTGCTGGTCCTGGTGCTGCTGGTCTTCCAGACGGCCGTGGAGCAGGACTCCTTCGGCGGCGGCTACACCGGCTGGGCCCTCGCCGTCGCCGCCGTCTTCGGCGTCCGCGTGGTGTCCACCGTCCTCTTCGGCGCGGTCCTCCTGGGCCCCCTGGCCAAGCTCACCGCCCCCGGCGGGAAGCTGGACCGCCGCTGGACGATGATCGGCGCCGACGGGCTCCGGCTCGGCCTCTTCGTCGTGGCCCCGCTGTGGCTCGACTGGATCGGCCCGCACGCGCTGACCGCCCTGCTCGCCACCGTCTTCGTCTCCGGAGCCGCCGAGCGGCTGTGGGGGCTGGCCAAGGACAGCGCCGCGCCCGGCCTGCTTCCGGCGCCGCCGCCGGAAGGGGCGACCGTACGGCCGCTGCCCGACCACCTCGACGCACTGCGCCGACTGAACCTGCGTACCGCCTTCGCCGCCCTGCCGATCGCCGCGGCCGCGCTGCTCGCCGCGACCCTGATCGGCAAGGCGCTCGGCCTCGGCATCGGCTGGTTCGCCGAGAACCAGGCGGCCCTCGGGTCGTACGTGGCCTCCGGCCTCTTCGCTGCGTCCGTATCGCTGCTGCTCCCGCTGGTGCTGCCCGGTACGAAGACCCCGCGTCCGCGCTCCCCGCTGGAGGGGCTGCGCGCCCCCAAGGCGGGGGACCGGCCGGAGAAGGGGCGTACCGGGGCCGTCCCGCTGCTCGTCCTCGTCTGCGCCGCCGTCGCCGGAGCCGTCGCCTCCGCCGCCGCCGTGGCCGTGCTGCACGCCACCGACCTGGGGGGCGGAGCGCCCGCGTTCTCGCTGCTCGTACTGGCCCTGCTCGGCGGCACCGCCCTCGGCATCCGCGCCACCCAGGCCGGCAAGGTCCTCCCCGCCCTGTCGCGGCGCCGCCTGCTGGCGCTGTCCGTCGGCGTGGCCGGGCTGGCGCTGCTGCTGACCGGGCTGGTTCCGGACACCTCGACGGTGGTGTTCCTCTCGCTGCTCGCCGGCAGCGCGGCGGGCGTCGCCGCGAACACCGGGCACACGCTGCTCGACCAGGAGACCGAGGAGTTCCGCAGGGCCCGGGTCACCGAGCACCTGCAGGCCGTCGTCCGGGTCGCCGTGGCCGTCGGGGCCGTGGCCGCCCCGCTGCTGGCCGCCCTGATCGGACCGCACCGGCTGGCCGCCGGCGAGGTCGTCTTCGCCCACGGCGGCGCGGCCTTCACGCTGATGCTGGTCGGCGCCCTGCTGCTGCCGGTCGCCGTCATCGTCCTGGCCAAGGCCGACGACCGCAGCGGCGTACCGCTGCGCCGTGACCTGCGCGAGGCGCTGCGCGGCGGGGAGCCGGTGCAGGCCGCGTCCGACGCCGGGTTCTTCATCGCCCTGGAGGGCGGCGACGGCGCCGGCAAGTCCACCCAGGTGGAGGCGATGGCCGACTGGATACGGGCGAAGGGCCACGAGGTCGTCGTCACGCGTGAGCCCGGGGCCACCCCGGTCGGCAAGCGGCTGCGGTCGATCCTGCTCGACGTGTCCTCCGCCGGCCTGTCGAACCGCGCCGAGGCCCTGCTGTACGCGGCCGACCGCGCCGAGCACGTGGACACCGTCGTGCGGCCCGCCCTGGAGCGCGGCGCCGTGGTCATCACCGACCGCTACATCGACTCCTCGGTGGCCTACCAGGGCGCCGGCCGGGACCTGTCCCCGACCGAGATCGCCCGTATCTCGCGCTGGGCCACGGGCGGCCTCGTACCGAATCTGACCGTGCTGCTCGACGTGTCGCCGGAGACGGCCCGGGAGCGGTTCACGGAGGCGCCGGACCGGCTGGAATCGGAGCCGGCGGAGTTCCACCAGCGGGTGCGGGCCGGATTCCTGACCCTGGCCGCGGCCGACCCCGGGCGCTACCTGGTGGTCGACGCGGGCCAGGACCCCGAGTCCGTCAGCACCGTCGTGCGCCACCGCCTGGACCGGATGCTCCCGCTGTCGGAGGCCGAGGTCGCCGCGCAGGCGGAGGCCCGACGGCTCGCCCTGGAGGAGGCCCGGCGCAAGGCCGAGGAAGAAGCGGCGCGCAAGGCCGAGGAAGCCCGGCTGCGCGCCGAGGAGGAGGCCCGCAAGGCCCGCGAGGCGGAGGAGGCCCGGCTCGCGGCCGAGGCCGAGGCCGCGCGCAAGGAGCGCGAGGAGCGGCTGCGCGCCGAGGAGGAGGCCCGCGAGCGGGCAGAGGCCGAGCGGCTGCGGCTCGAGGCCGAGGAGAAGGCCCGCGCGGTGGAGGCCGAGCGGCTGCGCAAGCTGGCCGAGGAGGAGGCCCGGCTGCACGCCGAGGCCGAGGAGCGCCGGCTGGAGAAGCAGCGGCGGGCCGAGGAGGCCCTGCTGAAGGCCGAGGAGGCGCGGCGGCTGGCCGAGGCCTCGGCGGCGGAGGCGGCGGCGAGGTCCGCTGCTGCTGCGGCGGCTGCTGCTGCCGCGGCTGCGCCTGCGGCTCCGTCGGTCTCCGCGGCTCCTGCTGCACCCGCGCCCAAGGCCGATCTGCGCAAGGAACCGCGCCACGACGAGGCCGTGACGATCGAGACTCCGATCGTCAAGCGGGTCGCGCAGCCGGACGACGTCACCCAGACCGTCCCGGTCCCGAAGGCCGATCCGGCGGCGGAGACCTCGGTGCTGCCGCCCGTCCGTGCGACGGGTCCGGCGGACGAGACCGCGGTCCTGCCGCCCGTACGCCCCACCACGGGCTCGGGTGAGGCGCCGGCGACGCGGCCGGCGGCGCCCAGGGCCTCGTACTCCGCGTCGCGGCCGACGGCCCAGCGCCCCGCGGAGAACCCGGCCGACCGGGTCCCGCCGGGCATCTTCCGCGACTCGGGCAACGACGCGACGCGTGAACTGCCGCTGCTCGCCGAGGACGGCCGTCAGCGCCGGCCCCGCTCGGACTGGGCGGAGGAGACTCCGCTGGACGATCTGCCGACGCTGGCGGACGAGCTGCTGGGATCGCGCCGGGACGACGAGGACGAGCAGGGCCGGGGTCCGCGCCGCCGCTGACGGACCGGCCGGCGGGGAATGTCAGTGGGAGCCGCCACACTGGGTGAGCAGGCGACACGGACGGTACGCGAGGCGAAAGGTGGTGGGCGGGATGCCCGTATGGGACGACCTGGTGGGACAGGAGCGGGTCCAGACACAGCTGGCCGCCGCCGCGGTCGACGCCGACGGCCTGGTCACCGCCATCGAGGCGGGGACCCCGCCGCCGGCCGCCTCGAAGATGACGCACGCCTGGCTGTTCACCGGCCCGCCGGGCTCCGGCCGGGCCACCGCCGCCCGCGCCTTCGCGGCAGCGCTCCAGTGCACCAGCCCGGACCGCGCGCTCGGCGGCGAGCCGGGCTGTGGGTTCTGCGACGGCTGCCACACCACCGTGATCGGCACGCACGCCGACGTGGAGATCGTCCGTACCGATCAGCTGTCCATCGGCGTGAAGGACACCCGGGCGCTGGTGCGCCGGGCACAGCTCTCCCCGGCCGTCGGACGCTGGCAGGTCATCGTCCTGGAGGACGCCGACCGGCTGACGGAAGGCGCCGGCAACGTCCTGCTCAAGGCCGTGGAGGAGCCCGCTCCGCGAACCGTGTGGCTGCTGTGCGCCCCTTCGCTGGAGGACGTGCTGCCCACCATCCGCTCCCGCTGTCGGCACCTTTCGCTGCGCACCCCGCCGGTGTCCGCCGTCGCGGAGGTGCTCGTGCGGCGCGACGGCATCGAGCCGGACGTCGCGCAGGCCGCCGCCCGCGCGACCCAGGGGCACATCGGCCGGGCCCGCCGGCTCGCCACCGACGGGGCGGCCCGCTCGCGGCGCGCCACCGTACTGAGGCTGCCGATGCGCGTGGCCGACGTGGGCGACTGCCTGAAGGCGGCGCAGGAGCTGGTGGACGCCGCGGCCGAGGACGCCAAGCAGGTGGCGGAAGAGGTCGACACGAAAGAGACCGAGGAGCTGCGGGCCGCGCTCGGCGCCGGAGCGGGTACGGGCGGGAGGATGCCGCGCGGTACGGCGGGCGTGATGAAGGAGCTGGAGGACCGGCAGAAGCGCCGGCGCACGCGCACGCAGCGCGACAGCCTCGACCTGGCGCTGACCGACCTCACCGGCTTCTACCGGGACGTGCTGGCCATCCAGCTCGGCTCCTCGCTGGCCATCGCGAACGAGGAGATACGCCATGACCTGGACCGGATCGCCCGGGAGTCGGGCCCCGAGCGCACGCTGCGGCGCATCGAGGCGATCATCGCGTGCCGGCAGGCGCTGGACCGCAACGTCGCCCCGCTGCTCGCGGTCGAGGCGATGACGATGTCGCTGCGCGCTGGCTGACACGCGGTCGCCGCGGCGACTCCGGTTGACCGCCTCACCCGTTCGAGGGGCCCGGGTGGCGGGCCGCGGACGCCGCCGGTCCGTGCGGGGCCGCGCCCCGCGCCCGAGCGGCCGTCCGCCGCCCGGCGCGGGTGCCACCGCCCCGGGCACGCCCGCAGGCCGTAGGCTCCGGGAATGGACACCAGTCGCCTGCTGCGCACCACCGGAACCGTGATCGCCGCCGCGGGGCTACTGCTCTCCGGGTGCACCTCGGGCGGTTCGGGAACACCGCGCGCCTCCGCGTCGTCCGGCGGGGCCTCCGAGGCGCCGTCGGCCGCGCCGACCGCCGTCCCGGCCGCGCTGCGCCCGTACTACGACCAGAAGCTGAGCTGGCGCGAGTGCGGTGTGCCCGGCTTCGACTGCACCACCCTGAAGGTTCCGCTGGACTACGAGAACCCGGGGGGCGGGGACATCGACATCGCGGTGGCCCGGCGCAAGGCCACCGACCCCGCCAAGCGGCTCGGCTCGCTGGTGGTGAACCCGGGCGGCCCGGGCGGCTCCGGCATCGGATACCTCCAGGCGTACGCGGGCATCGGATACCCGGCCCCGGTCCGCGCCGCGTACGACATGGTCTCCTTCGACCCGCGCGGCGTGGACCGCAGCAGCCCCGTGGAATGCCTGAACGGCCCGGCCATGGACAAGTACACGCAGGTGGACCAGACGCCGGACACGCCGGCGGAGCAGGCCCTGCTGGTGGCTGCCTTCAAGGAGTTCGCGGGCGCCTGCCGGACGCACTCGCAGCGGATCCTGCCGCACGTGTCCACGGTCGACGCCGCCCGCGACATGGACGTCCTGCGTGCGGCGCTGGGCGACGAGAAGCTGAACTACGTCGGAGCCTCGTACGGCACCTTCCTCGGGGCGACGTACGCCGACCTCTTCCCGGGCCGGACCGGCAGGCTGGTCCTGGACGGGGCGATGGACCCCTCGCGGCCCGCGATCGACCTGAACCGGGACCAGACGGAGGGCTTCGAGACCGCCTTCCGGGCCTTCGCCGCGGACTGCGCGAAGCAGACCGACTGCCCGCTCGGCCGGGGCACCCCGGAGCAGGTCGCGGAACGCCTGAAGGAGTTCTTCCGCAAGGTCGACGCACAGCCGGTCCCCACGACCGACCGGTCGCGCGCCGCGCTCGGCGAGTCGCTGGCGACGACCGGGGTGATCGCCGCCCTGTACGACGAGAACGCCTGGCCGCAGCTGCGCGAGGCGCTCGAGGCCGCGATCAACGGTGACGGCGACGGGCTGCTGGCCCTCGCCGACAGCTACTACGAGCGCGGGCAGGACGGCAAGTACGCCAACCTCATGTCGGCGAACGCCGCCGTCAACTGCCTCGACCAGCCCCCGGCCTTCGCCGGGCCCGAGGCGGTCGAGAAGGCGCTGCCCTCCTTCGCGAAGGCCTCTCCGGTCTTCGGCGCGGGCCTGGCCTGGGCCTCGCTGAACTGTGCGTACTGGCCGGAGAAGGCCACCGGCACGGCCCGGGCACTGCACGCGAAGGGCGCTCCGCCGATCGTGGTGGTCGGCACCACCCGCGACCCCGCGACCCCGTACAAGTGGGCCCAGGCCCTGGCGGGCCAGCTCGACTCGGGCGTCCTGCTCACCTACGACGGCGACGGCCACACCGCGTACGGCCGGGGCAGCGCCTGCATCGACTCGGCGATCAACCAGTACCTCCTGGAGGGCACCGCTCCGAAGGACCAGAAGAAGTGCTGACCCCCGCCGGCGGGGCCGTCCCGGGCCCCTGTTCGGGGCACCCCGTTTAACCCTGTAGACTTGGCGCCGCTGCTGATGAGAGCCTCCCACCAGGGAAATTCTTGTCTTCCCAGCGGTGCCGCCTTAGCTCAGCTGGCCAGAGCAACGCACTCGTAATGCGTAGGTCTCGGGTTCGAATCCCGAAGGCGGCTCTGTAGAACCCCCAGGACTCACTCGCCGTGACCTGGGGGTTTTGCTTTACCGGATCTTGCGCCGCCGCCGTGCACGGGCGGCTCGGGTGTTCTCGGTCTCAGTTCTGGTCTCAGACACTGGATCGGGGCCAGGCATGAAGGCCTCTCCCATCCGGCGCATCGCCTCCCGCGAGAGCTCCGACCGGCCCTTCACGTAGCGACGTGTCTGGCTGATCTGCGTGTGCCGAAGGATCTCCATGATGGTGGGCATGTCGATGCCCAACTCGTTGAGGATCGTCCCCGCCGTGTGGCGGCTCCCGTCGTGCTGGCGCCGGTCGCTGATCCCCGCCTCGTCGAGCAGCTCCTTGAACTCCTCCCAGTCGGCCCGCGGATCGAGCGGCCGGCCGTCGGCCCGGGTGAACACGGCGCCGCACTCCTCCCACAGCTCCCCGGCGGCCAGCCGCTGCTCGTCCTGCTTCTCCCGGTGCTCCAGGAGGTAGGGCAGGAAGGGCGGCGGGATGGGCACGGGCTGCTGGCTCTTCCTCGTCTTCGGCCGGGTGAAGGCGAGTCCGCCGCCCTTCCGCTCGGGGCAGGTGCTGGCGTGCCGGCGGCAGGTCTTCGTGCACGGCTGTGGACAACCGCGCTTGTAGCCCTTGTGGGTGGAGCACTTGGCGGGGCAGGGTTCGAACCGATGGAGCCGGGCTCCGCAGGCGTGCGCGTTCTTGCAGCCGTGCCTCCAGGTGAGGCGCTGGAGCTGCCAGGCGGGGTGGAACAGCCCCTGCTCCAGGTCAACGTACTGCCAACGAAGGCCCAGGGCTTCGCCCTGCCGGAAGCCCATGCCGACGCCGATGGCCCAACGCATGAACGTGGGTCGCTTCGCGGCGGCGGCGAGGAAGGCCTTGGACTCGTCCCGGGAGAACGGGTTGGCCTCGGTCTCGTCGACGGACGGCGGGTCAACGAGCGTGGCGACGTTCTCGTTGATGAGCCTGCGGCGGTGGGCGATCTTCAGGGCGCGGGACAGGATCCGGTGCACCTTGACCACGTGCGACGGCGCGTGCCCCTCCTCCATCATGGCCGCGTACATCACCTCCAGGTGCTCCGGCGCGAGCTTGTCGAGACGGTGCTTGCCGACGCCGGGGATGATGTCGTTGCGGGTCTTCGACCAGTAGTCGTCCAGGGAACGCGGCTTGAGTTTCAGGCTCGCGATCGTGGTCAGGTACGTGTCCATCCACTCGGCAACGGTCGGCTTCCGCCCGGCCTTCGTGGCCCGGCCCTCGTCGCGCAGTTTCTCCAGCTCGCGGACCTTCTTGCTGACCTCGGTCTCGGTCCTGGCGCGGCGGTGCCGGCGGTCGGGGCCGCCGTCCGACTTGACGCCCATTGTGACGCGGCCGTGCCACCACCCGTCGCTGCCAAGGTAGATGGACGACTCCATGTTCGGCTTGCGGGGACTCATGTGCTCCTGCTCCTCCATGCGGAAGGCGGCCCCGGGGGCATTCCCGGGGCCGCCAGTGGCTGCGCTGAGATCAGACGGACTGCGAGGGGAGTTGGGCGGCGAACGCGTCGATGTCGCTCCGGCGGATGCGGCGGGCCCGGCCGAGCTTGACGAAGGGCAGCAGGCCTGAAGCCATCAACTCGTAGATGGTGGAACGTCCGAGGGAGAGCAGCTCGGCGGCGAGGTCCACGGTGCAGAGCACCCGGTCGACGGGCTGTGTCGCGGTGGTCACGGCTCATGTCTCCTTGGTGATCGAGTGGGGCCGTCTCGGCCCTTAGGGATCCGCAACAGCCGCAACACCGCAACATGCCTGATCAGAGGCCTGGATTTGTTGCGGGTCCCGGATTTGTTGCGGATAGCACCGACACACGTCCGTGCGTCGGTGCGCGGCGCCGTTGTGCATGTCAGCCAGCGATGTGGAGCGGAAGTGTGGCGGTTCCTGGTGTGCGGTTGTGGACGCCGATCGGGGTTTCCGCAACAGATTCACCCCTTGTGACCTGCGGTGTTGCGGATGTTGCGGATGTTGCGGACCTGAGCGGGGGGAGGGGGCAGTAGCGGGTCCACGCATCGGACAGGTCCTCGGCGAAGTAGCCCTTGGGGGTTCCGGAGGGCATCCGGAAGGTTCGGGGCTTGATCGGCTTGTTCGCCGGGGTGACGTACTGGCCGAGCATCTTGGCCAGGGTGCGGGAGGTGATCGGCTTGTCGTCCATGTCGGCCCACGGGGAGTCGTCCAGGGCGAGGAGACATTCCAGGATCACGGCGGTGGGCATGCGCTCTGCTCCGCAGAACACCTTGTCCCGCAGGTCGGTCAGCAGCCGGATGCCGAGGGACGCCTCCTCGTTGTCGTGGGCCGCGTTGATCAGTTCCACGCAGGCGGCGCGGGCCCGCTCGGGCCAGTTCCCCCCGGCGGCGTCTGCGACGGCGAGGAGGGGCTCCCAGACGTCGGCGGGCCGGTCGGTGACGCCTTCAGGCATCTCGGGCCACGCTACGGCGACTTGGTCGCGGACGGTGTCGGCCCATTCCGCGAGGCGGTCGCGTAGGACGTGGCCCTGCTTCTCGTGCTGGCGCCGACGGTAGGGCTCGCAGGTCTCGTTCGGTGCACGCTTGCGCATGCGGATGATGACCGAGCGGGTCAGGATCGTGTCGGGCAGGGAGCCGAGTCCGGCCATGGCGACCGCGCAGAACGAGGAGAACCACCCAGCCGTCTGGTTGGCACCTTCGCCGACACAGCGCAGGGAGTTGCCGCCCCGGCGGTAGCCGGAGTTGAGGAACCCTCGGACGGCTTCGTTGTCTCCGGCCTTGGGGCCGAAGACGGTGTCGATTTCGTCGAAGAGGAGGGTTGGGGGCCCTTCGGGGGCGTCGACGAGGCGGAAGAGCGCGTTCGGGGACGCGTTGACCGTGGTCGCTGCTCGGGGGGTCAGCGTCTCGATGATCTCCAGTGCACGGGACTTCCCCGACCCCGGTTCGGGGGACAGGAACGCGATGCGGGCGGTTCCGTCGAACGCGTCGATGAGGTGGGCGTGTGCGTCCCACAGGGCGACCGCGACGTATGCGGCTTCCCGCGGGAAAACGTTGAATCGCCGGTGGAAGGTCTCCACCTCGTCGAGCAGGGCGGCCCCGTCGATGGGCGTTGCCTGGGGCTTGGGGTCGCTCATCAGGCGGCCTTCCCTTCCTGGGATACGAGCTGGGGGCAGGCGGTGCGGTGGCGCATGTGGTCGTCGATCAGCGCGAGCGCGCGGCTCTGGCCAGCGGCGAAGAGGTCGCGTCCGCACGAGCACCACGAGCGGGCGGACGGGGTGACGCCTCGGCCGGGGGCGCTGATGTGGAGCCAGGCGACAGGCCGGCGTCCGTCGTCGAGGCACGGGTTCGAGCGGACAGATGAAGGGACGCCTTCGGCGACGACCTTCGGCGCGCCACTGCTGTCCGTGGTCCGGGCCGGTTCGGCGGAGCTGCGGCCGGTAGGCGCCAGGGTGGTGCCTTCCAAGCGGGGATGGGGTCGGGTGTTCATGCCGCATCCCGGGCCCGGACCGTACGGGCGGAGCTGTCCAGGGCGCTGCGGATCGTGGAGCGGCACTCGGCAGCGGTGAGTCCCCGCTCCTCCCCTGCTCCTTGGAAGGCCACCTCCACCTCGTCGCGGGTCAGGTCGCCCCACGCGACGAAGCGCCCCACCTTGAAGGCGCTCCGATTGAGCGTGTTGTTCGCCTGCCCCGCAGGAGCGGTACGGACGACGATGCACTCGGCGTCCAGCGCAGCGCGGGCCGCGCTGGTGCCGCTGACGGCCGGCGCCACGAGCCGACCGGCCGGGACCGGGGCAGGCGGCTGGAGCAGGGGCAGCAGCCAGCCAGGAAGCTCCGCGACCGGGGCAGGGTCGGTCACCTCGTACATCCCCGCCGCGGTACTGCTGCCAGGGGCGACGACATATCCGCCGTGGGCGCGGGTGTCGATGAGCGGGCCGAGCTTGCCCGCCGTGTTCCCCAGCCGGATCCCGGCCGAGGCGGTGAAGTACAGGTGGGACCCGCCGGAGGGGGTCCGGGCGCGGAAGGTGGTGGGGACGGCCTGCCCGGCGCGCTCGCAGAGCGAAGTGAATGTCTCCGCGCCGCCAGGCGCATCCTGACTGCTCTTGGCCTTGGGGGTGTCCAGGTCGATGACGATCAGTCCGGCGGGGCCGGTGGCGAGGCCGATGTTGTACGGCTTGTGCGTCCAGCAGCGGACGATCGCGGCCTGGTCAGTGGTCGCGCGCTGCTCCCACTTCAGGTGCCCGTCAGCGCAGCCGTCGGTGCGGGGGCAGCGGTCTTCGCCGTGGAGAGCGGGGGCCTTCGATCCGGGGTGGAGCGGGAAGACGGGCCAGCCTCGGGCGGCGAGGCTGAGGGCTTCGGCAAGCAGCCGTACCCGGCCATCTCGCCGGATGGGGGCAGGTTGGGTCATGCTTGGGGTCTCCAGTTCTGATGGGTTCTGGAAGAGGGCGGCCCGGACTTTGGCGAGAGCGGGCCGCCTTCGGCGTGTCTACTGGCAGGTGCAGTCGGGGCGTTCGCTGCTGCCGTCGGCTCCGCAGCCGCAGCAGTGCGCGTAGGGGTATGGGTCGCTGCCGTCGAGGGGCGCGCACAGCTCGCAGTCGTAGTCGGGGTTGCAGTCAGGGTTGCCGGGACTCCAGGCAGTCATGAGGCTCCTTAGTGATGGGTGTGGTCGGTGGCGAAGTCGATGAGGCGCTTGGCCTCGTCGGGGGTGACGGTGCGGTACCGGACGCTGACGAGGCAGCCGGGGTGGGGGCAGCGGACGATGCGCTTGCCTGTGAGGAGCGCGAGCGCATCGGAGATCCGCTCCGAGAGCGGCTGGGGCTGGACCTGCTTTCAGTGCTGGTTGATGGTTCCGGTGGCGCGGCCGAACATCCCGGACGCGGTGATGTTCTGGGTGACGTGCTGCGCGGGCGCCGCACCCCGGCCGCCTGCTCCGCGTCCTGTGCGGAGGAGGATCGGGGCGATGACGCCGACGGCGATGAGGGCGATGGCGGCCCAGAGGGCTTCGGTCATGGCGATCAGTCCCGGGGCGGCGTAGGAGATCCCGAACCCAGCGGCGGCGATCCCGCCGCCGACCGTCGGGGCGAGCAGGGCGGTGGTCTTGGCCCATGCGGGGACCGGCTGCGCGGCCGGGGCGGGCGCGTGGGGCTGGGGCTGGGTGTAGGCGAGGGTGCGGTAGCCGCCGGGGAGGGTGACCATCTCGACTCCCGGGGGGAGTTCGGTGGGCAGCATGGCGGGCTGTTGGATCGCGGTCGGGTAGACGATGGGGTCGCCGTAGCGGGTGGCGGGGGTGGCGCTCTGGATCGTGGGCTCATAGGGCATTGCAGGCTCCTGGACGCGGTGCGGGCGGCCCCCGTGGTGGTGGGGCCGCCCGCTGTGGGTGGTCGCTCTGCGTGGTTCTAGTGGGGTGTGGCTACTGGGTAGTGGGTAGTGGGGTCCCCAGTAGAAAGGGCCTGTTGGGGGCCTGTGGGGGCGCTAGTGGGGTGTTCTACTGGGTAGTGGGGTGTGCCCCACTACCCAGTACCCGGTAGCTGTCCGTGCACGGTTCAGGCGTGGTCGGGGTGGACGTAAACGGAGTGCGGCCCGTTGTCCCGGTAGACCAGCTCCCCGCGCTCGGCGGCGGCCCTCAGGGCAGCGCGGACGGTCTTGCGGTCCTTGCCGACGAGGTCCGCGACGGCTGCCGGCTTCATGCCCTCGGTCCCGGCCGCGTAGATCGCGGTGACCGCTTCGGGCAGCCAGCCCGGCCCGGCGTCCCGGCCGCCCTCGCCCCGGTGCGCGGACAGGTTCAGCCCCGGCCGCCGCGGCTGCTCCTGCTCCTGCTCCTGCTCGAGTTCGGGGGTGGGGGCGAACTCGACGGACATGAGCCGCTCGAACTCCGCGTCCACGCCGCTCGTCTCCGCGACGGTCGGGGCCTGCTCGCGGTGAGCGGAGAGGTTCAGACCCGTACCCGTCCGGCCCGTCGGTGCGGTGCCCGGTGTGCTGGCGTCGGGGTCTGGGGCGGTGTGCTGGTGTTCGGTGATCCATGCGGTGCGGGCGGTGTCCCAGCGGCGGGCGTAGTCGGGGCCGGCGGCCTTGGCGGAGACGGCGTCGAGGTAGGGGTGGCGGTCGCTGGTGGCGTGGACGATGTCGCGGATCTGGTTGGGGAGGATCCGCCAGGTTCCGAAGAGGGCGGCAGGGGATTCGGGGGTACCCATGAAGCCGGTGCCCTTGTGGGGTGCCTGCTCGATCCGCAGGCCGGTTCCGCCGGGGAACAGCTTGGACAGGTCCATGCCCTCAGTCGCCCCGCCGGTCAGCGCCACCCGCGTCTTGGCCTCGCGGCGGATCATCATGTCGCCCAGGACGGCGCCGGTGGCGCCGAGGGCGGTGAGGACGGTGCGGATGCCCATGGCGCGGAGCATCCGGATCACTTCGAGGATCTTCTTCGCGAGCTTGCGGGTCTCGGGATCCCGGCTGATCAGGATCTCCGCGCCTTCGTCGATCAGGAGCATGATCTGCGGGATCTCGTGGCTGATGGGCAGGAGGTCGGTGTTGGCCTTGGCCATGAGGTCCTGGTAGGCGCGCTTGCGGTAGTTGCCGACGCGCAGGGCCGCGTCCAGCATCAGGTGGGCTTCCTCGTGGCTGGCGGCGAGCCAGTCGATCCCGGGCCGCACCGCGGCACCTTGGCCGGAGCCGTCCATGGCGGGACGGATCCAGGGCAGGCCGGCCGATCCGGCGTTGAGGTCGATGACCCAGGTCAGGATGTCGGTGGCGCGGGCGAACCCGGCCAGGATGACGTGGACCATGTTCGTCTTACCGGATCCGGTCGGCCCGACGACCAGCGCGCACTGCTCGCGGAGGTAGGTGAGGATCTCCTCCGCGTTGGTGCGGTACCCCCACGGGATGCCGGTGTGGATCGACAGAGCGCTGTAGTCGGACGGGTAGGGAACTTCCGCCGCGAGGACGTTGACCGTGGTCACGTCGATCAGGACGCGGCCCTGGTCGATGCCGGGGGAGGCGGCGGCGGTGCAGCCGTGCGGGAGGCGGGCATCGGCGGACAGGCGGGCGTTCTCGCGGGCGATCCGGTCGTAGGTGGTGCCCCCGGCGGGGAGTTCGGCGTCGATGGTGAAGCCGGTGTTCGTCGGCCACATCTCCACGGCCACGATCCGCAGGGTGATCCCGCAGACCCGCTGCACGCGGTCCACCCACTCGGCGGCGATGGCCCGCCGATCGGCAGACAGTTCGCGGGCAACCTGCCGTTCAGCGGCGGCGATGGCTTCGAGCTCGCGGGCCTCCTCGTAGAAGCCGACCGAGCGGGCCGCGGCCCCCATGCCGACGCCGATCACGGCGAGGGAGCCCAGCGCGGTCCACGTGAGCGGGCCGGTGGCCAGCGCCCACGTCGTCCAGCCGGACCCCAGCAGCCAGGACGCGGCCCGCGCGCCGATCGTGCGAGCCGCGAGCTTCTGCCGCAGCCCCGACGCGGTGTGCCCGATCGCCCCGACCGTGCCGACGGCCAACGCCCAGGTCGGGGGCATGTGGGCGAGGGTGCCGACGGTGGCGACGGCGTAGGCGCCGGTGGTGGCGGACAGGGCGCCGGTGATGGGGCCGTGGCCGGCGGCCCAGTCCAGCGCGAGCCCGTTGTGGGTGACGGTGCTGGTAGTGGTCATCAGACGTTCCAGCCCTTCTCGGCCTCGGGCCCGTTGCGGGGGTCCTCGTGGCGGGCGATGTCGGCCTCGTGTGCCTTGCGGAACGCCGGTCCGAGGTCCTCGGCCACGGCGACGGCGGAGTTGATCGCGCCGTAGATGTCGGCGAAGCCGTCCGCGACTTCCTTCTCCAGCGGGAACTCGGTGTCCGAGCGCTCCGCGAGGATCTGCATGACGTTCGCGATCGACGCAAGGGCCTCGGGCAGGCCCTCGATCATCGCGAGGATCTCCATCGCGCTCTCCGGCTCGTAGGCCTGGGCCGCCTGCTCCATCTCGGCGGCGAGCTCTTCGAACCTGAACCCGGATGCGTTGCTCACAACTACTCCTTGGCTGACGGGAGGTGCGGGAACGTGCGTAGTGGGACGGGCGGCGCGGTCACCGAGGAGATCACCTTCGGCCTCCTGCTCGGTCCTGGCCTCGGCAAGGACCTCTTCCATGTCCGCGTCGTGCTGCGCGGCAATGCCCAGGTCACGCTCGTGGCGTTCGTCCTCGGCGCGGGCCAGGAGACGCCGGTAGAGGCGGCGCCCGGGATTCTGGAGCCAGGCCCAGCCGAGCTTCCGGCCAAGCGGCGTGGTCAGCAGACCGACGGCGCCCAGCAGCGCGCCGAACACGCCGGCCATCGCCCGGCGGGCGTGGAAACGGGCCGCGGACTTCCGCAGAGCCTTCCGCGTCAGCTTGCGGGCGGGGGCGGCGAGGTGCTTGACCCGCTTGCGGAACGCCTTGTTTTGAACATGGGCCCGGCCGTTGGCGACCGCCCGGCCCGCGCTGCGGTCCCCCACTGAGCGGACAGCACCCACGGCCTTGTCGCGGACGGCGGCGGCCTTACCCATGGACTTGGCCAGGGTCTGGGCCGCCGGACCACGTGCCTTCTTACCGGCGGTGGTGGCGCGCTCGGCGGCTTTCGCGGCCCGCCGGGTGTCCGCGACCTGCCGGCGGGCCTGAACTGCCGCCGTGCGGGCGGCGGATCGGGTCGGGGCCTGTGTCTTGGCCTGGGAGCGTAGGTCGCGGACCTGCCCGGCCCGGCCACCGGCCAGACGACCAGCAGCCTGCCCGGCACGCTGACGGGCCGAAGGTGTCCCCGCCTTGTTGAACGAGGCACCGGACCGGCCAGCAGACCGGACACCCGACGCGGTAGACGCGCAGTGGCGGGCCTGCCCGCCACCGGTCCGGCGGGATCCGGATCCCCCACCGGTACGAGGGCTGGTGCGGGGCTGGGAGGGGATCCTGCCCAGGCTGCTGCGGCCCTGGCTCACGCCTGCGGCGCGGTTGGCGGCTGGAGTGGGCTTGGCCGCGGGCTTCTTCTTACGGCCCTTGCTGCGCTGGTGGGCGGCGGCGGTACCCAGGACGGCGGCGCCGGTCATCGCGATCGCGGCGGCGATCGGGCCGCCCGCCAGCGCGGCGGTGGCCAGGAGTCCGGCGGCGGTGTTCGTCCCGGTCAGGGACAAAGGGCCCACGGGGAAACCGCCCGGGGTGTGCTCCACCTCCTTGGCCTTGGCGGCGGCAGTGGGCTCGGTAGCGGTCGGGCTGGTCGTGGTTTCTTGGGGTGGGGCCTGCGGTTCAACGGTCGTTTCGGTCATGCTGAACGTGCTCCTTCAGGGGAGAAGAGGGCCCGGCCGGTGCTGTAGGAGGCGGCTGGTCGGGCCCCGTTGAGTGGTTCAGGCGACGCACTGTTCGTCATCGGGGTAGGCGCACGGCACGCACATGCCGAGCGAGGCCGGGATCACGTACCCGGCGTCGCGCGAGCAGGTGGGGCAGGTACGGCGGGCCGCGTTGGCCTTCGCCAGAGCGGCGGCCTTGGCCGGCGTCATCGGGCGGACCGGGCGGGCGAGCTCTATCCGGTAGAGGAAGGCAACCAGCGGGCCGCGCCGGTAGCGGGGCCGCTCCACCTGAGCGGCGACGTCCTGGCCGCCGGGCCGGAGACCGGCCGCGCGGAGCTGACGGCGGGTGGCCAGGCCATCAGGGGCCAGGCGCCAGGTGTAGACGGGAAGGGTCGCGGCCGCACCGAGCGGGGTCGGGCTCACGACGTGGCCCCTTCAAGAGCCTGAACGGTGGTGCTGCTCGTGTCGCGGAGTTCCTGGTAGCGGCCGGCGGCCCAGCCGACAGACCAGCCAGTCAGTTCAGCGGCCACCCGTACGGGCAGTCCGGCGTCGAATGCGGCCCGGACCGTGGTGAGGGCTGGGCCTTCCTTCAGCTTCTCGGGCGGGGGGCCGGCGGCGAGGAGGGCGGCGCGCTCCTGCTCGATCCGCTCCTGTTCACGCTCGCGTTCACGGCGTTCACGCTCGGCCTGCTCGGCACGGGCCTGACGTTCACGCTCGGCCTTCTGCCGGGCCTCCAGCTCGCGCTGCTGTGCGGCCCGCTGCTCGGCCTGTTCACGCTCGGCCTGAGCTTGTTCACGCTCGCGTTCACCGCGTTCACGGGCCTCACGTTCAGCGGCCGCGGCGGCATCGGCACGGGCCTGCTCCTCGCGCCGGATCCGGTCCTGCCGCTCACCTTCCTCGCGGACGAGTCGGGCTTCGTGTTCACGCTGTTCACGGGCAAGGGTCGCCTCATGTTCGCGGCGTTCACGCACCCGCTGCTGGCGGGCTTCCTCCCGGTCCTCGACCGCTTTCGTGCGGGCCTGCGCTTCGGCTCGCTGTTCGGCCTGGAGGGTCCGGACGGCGGTGGTGATGGCCCGCCGGTAGGCGAGACCGGCCTCAGCGGTGACGATGAGGAGGAGCGGTGCGACGGAGTGGATCGCGACGCCGACCAGGTCCCCGGCCAGCGCGGATGCTCCGATGTTCAGGGCCAGGGTCATGGCGCCGGTCATCCACCGCAGGGCGACGGGCCAGGCGCCGCCGTGTCCGCCGAGGCGGGCCAGGACGGAGTCGAGGCGGACCACGATGACCACCGCCGCATCCACGACGAGGGGCAGGATCGGTGCCGTCCATCGCCACTCGGGGGCGGTGTGTGCGGCCATCAGCGGTGTGACGGTGAGGACGGAGTAGAGCATCGCCCCGCCCACGATCAGCCACGTGCCGACGGCCAGCGCGCGTTCCGCTGAACGGAGGTGAACGTCGTTCATGACGCCCCGCCTTCCAGCGCCCGGACCTTGACCGAACCCAGCAGGAGGACCCATTCCGGGTGGGGGTGGTAGTCGGGGCTGGTGTTCTCCGTCCACTCCCACTCGGCGTCCTCGGCGAGCGTGAACCCGAGGTACGCCAGCGCCGCCTGGCGCGCCATGACGTTCGGGATCGCGGTGGATGTGGGCCAGGTGAAGGTGGGCCACTCACTGACCAGACCGGTCTGGGCCACGTACAGCTGCCAGCACGGGCCCGTCGTCGGTTCCGGGGCGGTGGTACCGCAGCAGCGCAACGTGAGCTGCGCTCCGAAGATCTTCTTGCTCATGCCGCGTCCCCCGCCATGCTCGTGTCGGCGGTGCGGTTGGTCGCGTCCCGCCGGGCCGCCAGGACCCGGTTACGGGCCCGACGGATCCGGCGCGCGCTGAACTCGGACGCCGGCCGGTCCAGCTGGGAAATCAACGCGTCGAGCAGGTCGACCTCCGCCAGGATCAGCGGCATCTCGACCTCGATCGCGTCCAGCTCCGCGTCCGACGGCTCCAAGCCATCCGACCACGGGGTAACGATGCTTTGAAGTGCAGCGATGGACTTCATGGGTCTTGCTCCTTCTGTGGAGGAACGGGGCCCGAACAGCAGCCCCCGGCGTTCCCGCGCCGGGGGCTGCACTGTGTTGGGGGTGGAGCGTCCTGTACTCGGCTCCCTGCGACCCCGCCCGTACAAGACGGGCAGGGGAGGCAACCGTCCGCTACCAGAAGAGGTAGCGGATGTCGGTAGCGCTGATCCGTACACGGGGACAGAACCCACGTACGCCGCCCTCTCAGAGGGGGGCGGATACCTCGATCCACTCTTCAGTTCTCAACGGACGATCGCTTCCTTCGAGCCGTCTCACGGGCTCTCCAGGCGCCGAGAGCAGCCCAAAGAGGACCCCTCTCCGGTTCGCTGTCCTAGGACTGCGAACTTCTGTGGATGACTATGGACTGGCAGTCCCAGGACTGTCAACAGTCCTGGGACTGTGTTTGACTGGACTCATCGAGAGGAGCTCCCGTGGCACCCAAGTGGCGCGAACTGGCTGACAAGCTGGCCGAGCAGATCAGGCAGGGCGACTACGCCCCTGGCCAGCAGCTACCACACATCCGCGACCTCGTGGATGCCGGCGAAGGGTCGAAGTCCACGGTCCACGCTGCGTACAAGGCGCTCGAGGCTGAGGGCTTGGTGACCTCGTCGCGGGGCCATGGCACGGTCGTACGGCAACAGGCCCCGTTGAAGCGTCTGGGCATCGCGCGGTACGACAAGGCGAAGTGGCGGGACGGCGACGAGGTGGCGTTCATCGCTGACCGTGTCGCGTCAGGACGTGCCTACAAGCGCGGTGAACAGACGCAGAGCGTCAGCCGTGTGCCGGCGCCCGCGTTGGTGGCTGCGGCGCACGGGCTTGCTGAGGGGGCAGATGTGTATGCGCGGGCGCGGCTCGTGAAAGAAGGCGATCAGCCAACGCACACGCTGACCAGTTACTACCGAGCCGAACACGTCGAGGGAACTCGCATCGTTGACCCGACCCCGGGTCCCGCCGGCCGGGGTGGTGGCTTTCGGGTTCTGTACGACGCGGGCTACGAGATCGACCACATGCGTGAGGAGCTGTTCGCGAGGGTCGCGACGCAGGAAGAAGCAACCTTGCTCCAGCTGGCGACCGGCGAGTGGGTCGTTGAACTGCATCGGACGACGTACACGGCGGACGGGACAGTCGTAGAGTTCGCGATCGGCCTGCATGCGGCCACTCGTTTTGCGTGGGCCTACGACTTCCAGGTCCCCGACTCGGCTCGGGAGGCCACGTCGTGATCTCCTCGCAGGCATGGGCCGACGCCGAACAGCTGTGGGACTTCCAGCAGATGCACCACGAACCGCGGCCCTGCTCCGTGGCCATCGGGCTTGGTAGTCATGACCTTGGGGTCGCTGACGTCACGGTCGACCTGTACCAGCGCGGCATGATGCCGCTGATCGTCTTCACGGGAGCCACGAGCCGAACGACTCACGAGCGGATGCCGCGCGGTGAGGCGGGGCACTACCGCGAACGAGCCTTGGAGCTGGGCGTTCCCGAGTCCGTCATCCTTGTGGAGCCGCACGCGCGCAATACGGGCGAGAACATCCGCTTCTCCAGGTCGCTGCTCGCGGACCAAGGTGTTCCTGTCGAGTCGGTGCTGCTAATCAGCAAGCCCTACGAGGAGCGGCGGGCCTACGCGACGGCCCGCAAGTTGTGGCCAGAGGTGGAGTTCGTCAGCGCGTCCACGGCAATGACGCTTGCGGAGTACGTGGCGTCGATCCAGGATCCGCGGCTCGTCTTCGACATGCTCGTCGGCGCGCAACAGCGGCTGCTCATCTACCCGCGGCAAGGGTTCCTGATCCGCCAGGAGATTCCGCCCGCGGTCTCAGCAGCCTACGAGCGACTCTGCTCTGAGGGTTTCACGAGCCGCCTCGTAGCCAGTCACTGACCGGCCTTCTGACAATGGTCAGAGCACCTCACTGAACGATTCATTCTATGCTCGCGGACCCAAACGTCAGGGCACGATGGGTCCATGAGATGGCGACGGTCTGCAGCCGAGGAACAGCCCCGCTATTGCCGCGTGCATCAGGTGCCGCAGAGTGCCCGCCCCAACGGCAGGGGCATGGAGCGAAATAGGCGCGGCGTCTGCGGTGTGGAGGGTTGCCGAATTCGCATCGACAAACGGGGCCGTGTTCGCCAGATCAGCGGAGCCAAGGTCGACGACGTGCTCAGGGCGCACCGGGAGGTGGCGCACCAGCCGGAGCGGGGACATGGCGGGGCATGGCTTAGCGGGTCGTTCTACCTCGTTGCCTTCGTCGCAACGGCGGCAGTCACGGTGGGCGCGAGCCTCGTAGCCGCCCCGTGGACCGTGCCGCTCGTCATTGTGGGTTCCCTGCTCGGGGTGGGAACGATTGGCGCCTTTCAGCTGCGCCATGACGACAAGCTGAGCGAGCAGCGGTTCGTGGAGCTCATCAAGATGACCTTCCTCAACATCCCGGCGGTCCTGCGCCGATCGCCTCCTCCTGTCGATCCGCTGCCGGGAGCTCAGACCCCGCCAGGGCTTTGAAGCAGCAGGTGGGCCCACACTGACTGATTTGGTTAGAGCAACGGAGTGGAGCGTATGACCGAGCGAACTATCCACCTCGATCCTGAGCCACGTAGCTGGCGCTCGCGGAAGATACGTGTCCGGCCTTCCCGCTGGTATGCCACGGTCGAACTTGACCGCGATGGATACGTCACGGCTGAGAGTTCGCGGGGGCGAGCCCGCGAGCTGCCCGTCGCCTACGTAGATGCCGTTGACAGGGTGCGCAGCGCGTCCATCGACTGCATCTGGTACGACGGCTACTCGGAAGGCTTCTCCTGGGGAGGTGGCCCGGGTTGGGTCACCTTGTACGTACAGTTCCCCTACGTTGAAGCTGCGGTCGCGGCCCTGCGCATAGCTGAGCTCGATCACGACTACAGCGGACTCCATGCGCTTGCTGACCGGCTGGTGCTTCCGGTCGATGATTGGCTTGCTCCCGGAGAGCGGGAGCTGATTCGCGGCGTCGACTTCGCGCCACCGCCCAACGTGTTCCTCAAGTTCCTTCGCGGGAAGGCCAAGGAGCGCGGAGTGCAGCTCAATGGCCGGGCAACCGCTGGGAGCGTGTGGGTCCGCCCAAGGCTGTCACCCGCTCAGAAACAGGTGCGTGAGACATCACCCGAGCGGTACCCCGGGTGGGTGGACCGCTGGACCGAGCACGTCGATGCCGATGACGCACCGCTCCGGCCGTGGGTAGGTGCCAGAGGCGAGGACCTCAGTTACGGCGCGGCACCCATCCAGTTCCTCACCGTGGAGACGCCGGCCATCGACAAGTGCCCGTGTGGCATGCGTCTGGGTGAGGCCGAGTACGGCGGCAAGACGCATGCTCGCGATCACGCAGCTTGGGCGTTTGGCGCCCGGGTGCCCAAGACCCTGGAATGGCGGGGCGACCTGGCTGTCGTCTCAACGCAATCAGCCGTCGCGTGGCGGAAGCTCGCGTATCAGGTGGCGCGGCTGCCACAGAGGGAGAACCACTACGACTTCCCCTCGTGGTCCCACCTGGGCGAGCCTGAGGTGACCCTGGACAACGTGAGGGCGTACCTCTTGCAGACCAATGGGTCGGTCATCGGCTACCTGAACGCGTACGACACCAGCAAGCACCGCCACTGGGACCTGGTCGACGGGTCCCCATACGGCGACGAGGACGACACGCTGCGCCCGGTGATCGGCTTGGTATGGGTCGCAGATGCTTACCGGCGGCAAGGCGTCGGCGCGACGATCGTGCAGGCACTCGCTGACGACTTCGGGTGCCAGGTTGTGGATGTGTCATGGTCGAGCCCCATCAGCGATGCTGGCCGGAGCCTCGCACGCCGCATCTCGCCCAGTGGCATTTGGGTCAGCTGACGGACACGGCTGGTCGATCGGGTCTCAGCTGCGGGCTCGTTTGGGCCTAGATCCGAGATCGTGTGCGGACAGCCGCTGGCGTCCGGCAGGCGCTCTGAGCGGGGAGGCTTGGGTTGCCGTAAACCGCCGTGGACGCCTACGGATGGTAATCAGACAACTCCCCGTTCGTCGGCTGGTGATGACCAGCTTAGTCGGGGGCAATCGCGGAGGGCTCAGCCATGCTCATCTCTCTCCTGATCTGACGTGAGGGCATCGCAAGGGCAGGCACCTCCGAGAATGCCCAGGGCTGGTGATGCACATGCCGAATGATCACGGCTGTGGCCAACCTCTGGCCAGCGCAACCATCGAAGAGCGGGCTCGCGCAACGCCCTGTGCCCGCGAACGGGGCGTATGGCCTGATCGACAGAACAGACACCCCGACATCGATCGTGGCGGCCTGGCATCAGCGTCTGACGAAAGAAGGTTGCAGGTTCGAGCCGAGTGCTCCAGCTAAAAGGCCCCGGACGAGAGTCCGGGGCCTGCTGTTCTTGCGCCCTCTCACCTGGCAAGCAGGCCGCCCATGGTGCGGAAGTAGCGGGCATGCGTCTCAAGCAGATCGCTGCGTGATCGAGCGGTCAGCACTACCACCTCGATGTTCTGGTGATTGCGGTGCTCCCGCTCAACGCGGAACCGCTCTGCAAGCGCATCCTTACGGTGCGTAAACTCCAGCTCGCGCACCAAGGTGCCGGCAGCGCGGTCGTAAACCACAAGCACATTGGTCATGCTTCGACGCTACCAGGGGCGAAGCTACTCACAAGGGCACTGAGCGGCTGGATGCCAGCGCGGACGTCCATCAGCCTAGCTTCGAGCAGTATCAGCAGGTCACGTATCCGACCCATTTGGTCGTCCACTTTGTCCCGCGCCATGGAGATATCTTCCTTAGTGCCGGCAGGCAAGTGGATCTGAACTGTCTCCGCTGCCTCAATGAGTGCGATGACGCGGCTCTGGTCAAGGAGAGTGTCAACAAAGGCCTCCAAGACCTCTCTGAGCTCGTCCGTACTCTTCCGGAGCGGCTCAACGATCGCGTCGACCTCGGGTGTAAGGCCCATCAGGATGTCCAGTTCCCACTCACCCGGAGCAAGCCACGCCTCGCCGTAGCGGATCTCACGGCCGATGAGGTCTGCCAGCTTCTCGAAGACCTCGGCCCACGAATGTTGCGGCCGCGTCCGTACCTGCACCTCCACCGGGACGCCCTCAGGGAAAACGACAACATGCACGGCCCTGTATCCCTGGCGAGGTTCGGCGCGACGGTCGATAACTTTGGGTGACCGCGGGCAGCTCGCGAAAGCTTCCTCGATCTCCTCAACCACACGGTCCTGGTCGTGCAGATCGCCATCAATGACGACACGTAGGCCGGCAAGGTCCTGAATGCTCTTCAACCAAGAGCCGCCGTGGCGCCGGAGCTTCTCCAGGACTGTTCCCGTGTTCTTGAGGCGGCCGGTCGGGGAGCACCCGAGCTCGCCGACCCGGAGGCTTGCGCTAGCAAGCACCTCATCGTAGGAGCCAAGCAAGACGGCAAGATCATCTAGGTCGGCATCGGAAGGCGACGCCGTTTCAACCAGACGTCGCCCGAGCCGTTCGATCTGCGATTTGGAGAAGGGCAGGGGCATGGGCACCGTTGTAGCACTGGATCAAGGCATTCGACTGGTATTTGAAGTGCTTCACGGACCCCCGGTTGGGGCAACTGCGCGCCACGGCGGTCGCTCTCAGGTGTCAGGCTGCCGATGTTGCCTGAGTTGGGGTGGGTCTCAGTTCTGGTCTCGAACCTTCGAGGTTCCGAGGGTGTCTGTGGGCGCATACTGGCATCTGAAATCGCCTGTGATCTGGGGATCAGCGGTTGCGGCGGATGTGAGCGGACGACCCTGAACCGTGATCGGACAACTCGTAATGCGTAGGTCTCGGGTTCGAATCCCGAAGGCGGCTCGGATTAGCCCCAGGACTCACTCGCCGTGACCTGGGGCTTTTTCATGCCCGCACACGGTGCGGGAGCGGGCACGGGTGCGGCTTGGCCGGTCAGGTGAACGTCACGCCCCCGCCGGGATTCAGAAACGGTCGAGTTGGTGCGCGGTCCGGACCGGTGATGCTTCGTGGTCGAGACCCGAGGCTCTTCTGTCTTCCGAGCGCGGCAGTAGCGGGGGCGTGGTGTGCGATCAGCTCTGCGGGGGCGTGGCGTGTTTTCTCGTCAGGTGGGCCTGCCGTGCCCAGCGGGCCAGGCCGCCTACGGCGAGCGAGGTGATGATCGCGCCCCAGTCGATGACGTGGGGGAGGCCCGGGAAGAAGGCGAAGAACGCGAAGGACAGTGCCGTTGCGACGAGGAAGGCGGCCAGGCCGGCGCGCCGGAGCTTGGCTTCCCATGCAGCGTCGTCGGGCGAGGGCTGGGTGGTCATGTGCGGCTCACTGCGTGATGTGGTGGCACTGACTGACCCGGCGCACCCCGTTGACGCTGACGTGCGCACACGCCTTGCCGTACCGAGGAAGCGTCTGGGGTGCGTTGTCGCGCATCGGGTGGATCTCGCACTCGGTGTGCGTCTTGCCCCGGGACGTGCGGTAGGTCTTGTTGTCGGTGTCCGCGTAGGTGAAGTCGATGCGCCAGTTGCAGAAGCCTGAATTCAGGGCCCCTACGAATCCGCAGTCGACGCCGGCGTTCTGGTACGTGATCTTCCTGCCTTCTCCGCGGACGATGTGAGTGAACATGCAGCCCGTCGGAACCTTCATGGTGACACCGCCGACTTGGTAGTCGAAGCCGGTGACGGGTGTCGAGCCGATGGCGCCGGCGTGAGCCTCGGCGGGAGGTAGGACGGCCAGCCCGGCCGTCGTAGCGAGAGCGGTGAGGATCCGGGCTGCTAAGAGCTTGCCCATCGGTGTCCCTTCAGGCGGAGTGTGTCTGTCGGAAGGGAACGCTTCTCATCGACTCGGAGTTCTGCCCCGACGGGCAGTCCACTACGAAGAGTGATCAACAGATTGGCATGCTGACCAGCCGTAACTACCGCCCGCACATGCCGTTCCTGCGTGTGCACTGCGTGGCGCGAAGCTCCTGGCAGGGCGGGTGGTCTCGCGTTGAGGGCCCGGCTGCCAGGAGCTTCGTCGATTCGTGCGGGCCCCGGTGTCCAGCGGGGCTGTGCCCCGGGTGGGTTGGAGGCCCGGTGGGGCGTACCCGGGGGCGGTGGGGGCTGGGTCAGGCTTCCTGTTGGGGCACGGCAGGGGGGAGGAGCAGGGCGGTCAGGCCCGCGAGCAGGGGGAGGACCGCGACGACGGCGAGTGCGCTGGTGAGGGCCATGTGCTCGGAGAGCGTTCCGGTGGCGGCGGAGCCGATGCCGCCGCCGACGAAGAAGAGGAGGTTGAGCACGCCCATGGCCCCGCCGCGCTGGGCGGGTTCGAGGCGGCTGGAGAGTACGGCGGTGGTGAGCACCTGGGTGGCCGCGAACGTTGCCATGCCCATGGACGTGCCGATCAGCATGATGACGATGCCGCCTTCGACGACGCCGACCAGTCCGAGGAAGACCGCGGAACTCACGGCCGCCCCGGTCAGCAGCAGGCTGCCGCCCTTGCTGGCGGTGAGTTTGCTGGCCACCCGCGCGGCCACCGCGCCGACGATCGCACCCGGCAGGAGCCATGCGCCGATGGCGAACACGTCCCAGCCGTACTTGAAGGTGAGGATCTGCGGCACCGCGTACATGGCGGCGAACAGCCCGGCGTAACCGCCCAGACCGACCAGAGCTGCGGTCAGGAAGGTGCGGTCGGTCGCCAGTTGGCGCGGTACGAAACCGTCGGGCCGCTTGCCGATGTGCATCACGAGGCCCACCACCGACAGCACCAGAAGCGCGGCCAGTGCGATCACCAGCGGGGTGGCCAGGTCCAGGGACGATGCCTGGATGAGCAGGAGCAGCGAGGTCGCGCCCGTGCCCAGCAGGATCCCGCCGACCAGGTCGACGGCCTTGCCGAAGCCGGGGCGGGTGGCCGCGAGGTCCAGGCAGAAGGGCACCAGCAGCAGCGAGAGCGCCGGCAGCACGAGGGTGAGCCGCCAGTGCATCCAGTCCGTCACCATGCCGCCCATGAGAGTGGCGGTGGAGGAGAAGAGAGCCATGGCAGCCCCGAAGATCCCCAGGATCTTGGTGCGTTGTGAGGGGGCCGCCGCGGAGGCGAGCGTGAGTGCGCTGGACGTCATGGCGCCGGAGCCCGCGGCCTGGACGAACCGGCCCGCGATCAGGGTGCCGAAGTTGGGGGCGATCAGGCACAGCACCGCGCCGATGGCCAGGAACACCGAACCCACCAGGAGCGTGTTGCGCACGCCCCACTTCTCCGAGAGCCGCCCGAAGAAGGCGGTGCCGACGCCGAGCGCCAAGGCGTGCGCGGTCAGCACCCAGCCCGCGACGGCCGGACGGACCTCCATCGCCTGGGCGACATCGGGTAATGCCACGCCCGCGGCGGTCACACCGAAGATCACGGGGCCGAAGAGCGCTCCGAGCCTGAGCCCGGTCAAACCCGCACTGGGTGCGGTCTGCGGTGGGGCTTGGACCGCGCTGTTGGTCGTCATCGAGGCTTTTCCTTCCAATTTCTGGTGTGCGCCGGATCCGCTTCTTCGGGTGGTCAGAAGCGCTTCGCGCGCGGCGGGATGTTGTGGTTGAACCGGAAGAGGTTGTCCGGGTCGTAGCGGGTCTTGATCTCGCGCAGCCGCGTCCAGGTGGCGGGTCCGTAGCCCCGCTCGGCCAGCTGGGCCGTCTGCGGACCGGCGAGGAAGTTGAGGTAGCTGCGGCCCGTTCCCCACGGCGCCATGCCGTCCACGACGTGCGCCGGGCGTCCGCCGGGCAGCCCGATCGTGGACAGGCAGAAGGCGGCATCCCGGTGGTCGACCGCGTTCGCCACCGCGGGCGGCTGACTCAGGGCGCCGCCCATGTGCCGCAGCTCGACCATGATGTCCGTGCAGTCGCTGCCGGGGCCCGCGAGGGAGAGCAGGTCGTCGGCGGCGCCCTGGCCCAGTTCGCGCAGCATGGTGGAGCGCTCGTCGTAGGGGATGGGGAAGGCCGGGTCGTTGTGGATGTCCGCGAAGCGCTCGTAGGGCATCTCCGCGAGCGTGTCCACGAGCGCCGGCGCGATCTTCCGCAGCGGCCTGACCAGCCGGTCCCCTTCGTCGCCCGGTCCCAGGTGGGCGATGCGGACGTGCACCACGAGCCTGCCCCGCAGGAAGTCCGGGATCGGATCCAGGTCCGGCATCCGCAGCAGCGCCAGCGAGGAGGCCGTCTCGCGCGGTACGGACTCGGTCCACGCCCGCCAGGCGTGCAGGACCTCGGCGGCCGTCTCGCCGGGGAAGAACAGCCCGCCACCGTAGAACCGGGGCACCGGGAAGAGCCCGAACTCGATGGCGGTCACCACCCCGAAGTTGCCCTTGCCGCCGCGCAGCGCCCAGAAGAGGTCCGTGTTGCGCTGCGCGGTGGCGGTTCGCGGCCGTCCGTCGGGGGTGACGATCTCCACCGAGGTGACGTGGTCGGCGGCGAATCCGTACGCGCGGGACAGCAGCGCCAGCCCGCCGCCCAGGGTGTAGCCGACCACGCCCACCAGGGGCGAGGAGCCGTTGAGCGGGGCGAGCCCGTGGACGGCGGCCGCTTCGACGACCTGGTGCCACCGCGCGCCGGCCTCCGCCCGTGCGACCCCGGCGACGGGGTCGATCGTCACCTTGGTCATCCGGCGGGTGTTGATGAGCAGTCCGGCCCCCTCGGCAGCGCGCGAGGGTCCGTGGCCGGTCGCCTGGACCGCCGTCGGCATTCCGGTCTCCGCCGCGAAGAGGACGGCCTTGCGCACTTCCTCGGCGTCCTGGGCGCCGACGGCCATCGCGGGCCGGTGCTGCACGATCTGGTTGAAACCCGCGACCTCGGCTGCGTATCCGTCGTCCCCGGGTCCCCACGCGGGGCCGGAGAGGCGTCCGGAGAGCCCCTGCACCGTTGCGGATATGTACATGCGTCAGCCCTCCCAAGGTGGACCCACTCGGGTCGCTGATCACATTTCCAGCCGCAGCCTCGGGGGCCCATCCCTCTATTGAGGGGAGGTGGGTTTCAGCGGTTCGGGCTCCCCGGTTCCGGTCGGCCGGGGGCGGACTCGCCGGGGAAGGGCTGTCCCTGCATGTCGCCCAGGACGCGGAGCATGTCGACCAGTTCCCTCAGCCGGCGCTCGCCCAGCAGGTCCTCCACCTGCGCGTGCAGCCGGCCGGCCTCCTCGACCGCCGCGGTCAGATGCCGGCGGCCGGCGTCGGTGAGGGCGACGATGCGGCGCTTGCGGTTCGCCGGGTCCATCTCCTTGGTCACCAGGCCGCGCGCGTTCAGGCGGTCCAGCAGCACCGTGAGCGTGGAGCGGTCGACCGCTGCCAGGGCTCCCAGCGCGGACTGGTCCATGCTGCCGTGGTCGTCCAGGGTCAGCAGCACCGCGAACTGAGGACTGGTCAGGTCGGGCAGGCGCTGCTGCCACAGCGTCGTCCACGCCTGCCCGGCCCGGCGCAGCTGATTTGGCAGCGCCTCTTCCAGTTGTGGCCGGGGGCGGGGGGTTGTGTTCGTCATGCCGATCAGTATATTCAGTACAAGGATATTCCGTACACGGAAGGTTACGGTGGGGGCGCGATGCGGCTGATCGTGGGAATGACCGGCGCCACGGGCGCGGTGCTGGGCGTCCGACTGCTCACCGAGCTGCGAAGGAACCCGCGGGTGGAGACGCACCTGGTGCTCAGCCGCTGGGCGCGCGCCACGGTGGAGCTGGAGACCGGGCTCAGTGCCCACGAGGTGGCCGCGCTGGCGGATGTCACCTACTCGCCCGACGATCAGGGAGCGGCGATCTCCTCCGGGTCCTTCCCCGTCGACGGCATGGTGGTCATCCCGTGCAGCATGAAGACGCTGGCCGGCATCCGGGCCGGGTACGCCGAAGGGCTGATAGCCCGCGCCGCCGACGTCACGCTCAAGGAGCGGCGCCGACTGGTCATGGTGCCGCGGGAGACCCCGCTCAGTGAGATCCATCTCGAGAACATGCTGGCGCTGGCCCGCATGGGCGCCGCCATCGTGCCGCCCATGCCCGCCTTCTACAACCGGCCCGGCACGGTCGACGACATCGTCGACCACATCGTCGCCCGAGTCCTCGACCAGTTCGGGATCGAGGTCCCCGGAGCCCGGCGCTGGGACGGCTTTCCGCGGTCCAGGGCCGACCGGTTGGGCCCCGCGGCCAGCATCACTCCGGTACGCCCCAACGGCACGAAGCAGAGGAGCTCCCGTTCATGACCGCCCCCGAGACGAGCCCCGTGACCCGGTTCAGAGACCTTCGCGGTTACATCGACGCCCTGGAAGCCCTCGGCGACCTCAAGAGCGTCAAACGTACGGTGAGCTCCGACCTCGAGGCCGCCGCCATCAGCCGTCTCTCCTGCGAACGCCGGTCACCGGCGCCGCTGTTCGAGAACGTGGCGGGCGTCGCCCCGGGCTTCCGCCTGTTCGGCGCACCCGCCGCGCTCAGTGCCGCGGCCGGCAAGCCGCTGGCCCGGGTCGCCCTGTCCGTCGGGCTGCCCGCCGAAGCCACCGCGGCCGAGTTGGTCGAGCACCTGGCCCGCACCCGCCACGCGGCGCCGGTACCACCCCGGCTCGTCGCCCGTGAGGACGCTCCCTGCAAGCAGAACGTGCTGTTGGGCGACGACGCCACCCTCGACCGTTTCCCGGTGCCCCGGGTCCACGAGTTCGACGGCGGACGCTATGCCAACACCTGGGGGATCATCGTCGCCAGGACCCCGGACGGCCGGTGGACCAACTGGTCCATCGCCCGCATCATGCTGATCGACGGCAAGCACATGACCGGCCTGGTGATACCGGCGCAGCACATCGGCATGATCTGGCAGGAGTGGGTCGCGATCGGCGAGCCCATGCCGTACGCGCTGGTCCAGGGCGGGGACCCGGCGATCCCGTTCGTGGGGGGCATCCCGCTGGAACCGGGAGTCGACGAGGCCGGGTACATCGGGGCGCTGTACGGCGATCCGGTCGACGTCGTGCGATGCGAGACGGTGGACCTGGAGGTACCCGCGGGCGCGGAGATCGTCATCGAGGGGCACCTGTCCGTCGGCCGCGACGCGCGGGAGGGACCGTTCGGCGAGTTCGCCGGCTACGCCTCCACCGAGACTTCGATGCAGCCGGTCTACACGGTCGAAGCGATCACCCACCGGGACGACCCGATCTGGCCGCTGGTGGCCGAGGGCCGGCCGGTGGACGAGTTCCACACCGTCACCGGCGTCGGCCAGGCGGCCGAGGTACTGGCGGAGCTTCGGGCCGCCGGTCTGCCGGTCACCACCGCCTGGTCACCGCTGCGCGCCGCATCGCACTGGATGGTGGTCACCGTCCCGCAGGACTGGCGCGACCGACTGCCAGGAGTCGATTCGGCCGAGTTCACGCACCGGATCGGCGAAGTGCTCTCCGCATCCCACTCGGGTCGCGCCACGGCGGCGACCTTCGTCCTGGACGACGACATCGACCCCGCCGACGACACCGACCTGCTGTGGGCGCTGGCCACCCGGATCCACCCCCTCGACCGTGCGGAGGCGTGGTACGGCTTCGTCCACCCCCTGCTGAACTGCTACACCCGCGAGGAACGCGCCGCCCAGTCCGGCCCCATCGTGTTCCACGACGGGCTCCTGCCCGCCCCGGGAGGAAGCCGCCTCCCCCACAGCTCCTTCGCCGAGGCGTACCCGGAGCGGATCCGCCGGCAGGTCCTCGACCACTGGGACGACTGACGCGACACCTGGACGAGGGCGGGCCACGGCGTGAGCGCACGAAGACTCCGGGCCCGCCTTCCGCGAACCTGGACGGAGCACGTGAACACTGAGCAGCATTACGAGGGTCCCGACGCCCTCCCCCGCGTGGGCGCCGCGGCGGCCCTGTCCGAGGACAACGCCCGGTGAAGACCGCCCTCGTCATAGGAGCCGGTCTGATCGGGACATCGGCGGCCCTGGCCCTCGCCGGACGCGGCGTCACCGTCCATCTGGCCGACCACGACCCGGACAGGGCCCGGACGGCGGCGGCCCTCGGCGCCGGCAGTGACGCGCCGCCGCCCGGCCGTGTCGACCTCGCGATCGTCGCCGTACCGCCGGCGCACACCGCCGCCGTGCTCGCCGGGGCGATGCGTACGGGGATCGCGCGCGGCTACATCGACGTCGCCAGCGTCAAGAGCGGTCCCCGGCGCGAGCTGGAGGACCTGGACATCGACCTCGGCGCGTACATCGGTACGCACCCCATGGCGGGCAAGGAGACGTCCGGCCCGCTCGCGGCGACCGCCGATCTCTTCGAGGGCCGCCCCTGGGTGCTCACCCCCATGCCGGACACCGACACCGGGGTACTGAACCTCGCCCTCGAACTGGTCGCGCTCTGCGGCGCGGTGCCGGTGGTCATGGACGCCGCCGCCCACGACCGGGCCGTCGCCCTCGTCTCCCACACCCCCCAGCTCATCTCCTCGATGGTCGCGGCCCGGCTGGAATCCGCGGACGAGACGTTCGTACGGCTCTGCGGCCAGGGCATCCACGACGTCACCCGGATCGCGGCCTCCGACCCACGGATGTGGATCGAGATCCTGTCGGCCAACCCGGGGCCCGTCGCCGACGTGCTCGCGGACGTGGCCGCCGACCTCGACGAGACCGTCGAGTCACTGCGCGCCCTCCAGTCCGCCGACGAGGCCAAGCGGCGCGGCGGAGCCGCGGGCATCGCGAACATCCTGAGCCGGGGCAACGCGGGCCGGTCACGGGTGCCCGGCAAGCACGGCGAGGCCCCCGCCGCGTACGAGACGGTGGCGGTCCTCATCGGTGACCGGCCGGGCGAACTGGCACGGATCTTCGCGGACGCCGGACACGCGGGGGTCAACATCGAGGACGTGCGGATCGACCACGCGACCGGGCAGCAGGCGGGTCTCGTGCAGCTCATGGTGGGACCCGCGGCGGCCGACGCCCTGGGCGCCACCCTCCGGGAACGCGGCTGGTCGATCCGCCGGTGACGGCGAACGGCGGCGCCGGGTCCCGGTGATGCGCCGCATGCGAGCCCGGACGGCGCGGACGGCGCCCGCTCGACCGGCGGACGACGACGACAGCGAAGGCCGCCGTGAACGGCGGCCTTCGCTGTGCGGCGGTTGGCAGGCGGGCAGGGCTCAGGCTCCCGGATTGCACTCGTCCGAGTTCAGCCACAGCGACAGGATGTTCCGCAGCCCGTCGCGCTCGACGCGGAGCTGGTCGTTCTCCAGGCGCAGTTGTTCCAGCGGGTCGGACGCCACGGTGTTCGGCGAGGTCCGTGCGAGCAGCGCGACGCCGGACGTACGGCCCTGCTGACCGCGTGAGCGAGGGGGCAGCGGTGCGAGGACGTCCCTGGGAAGGGACTCGGTTAAGGAGAGCCGCCCGTCCAGGATCGACTGGTGCAGGACGTGCAGGTCCTGCGCCGGCTCGATGCCGAGATCCTCGGAGAACCGCATTCTGGCGGTGCGGAAGGTCTCCAGGGCATCGGCCTGGCGGCCGGAGTGGTACAGCGCCAGCATCAACTGGGCGCAGGCGCGCTCCCGGAAGGGGTTCTCGGCGACGAAGGCGGTCAGATCGCCGATGATCTGCTGATAGCGGCCCAGTTTCAGCGTCACGTCGAAGTACTCCTCTTTCACCGTCAGCCGGTCCTCGTTGAGCCCGACGACGAGCGAGGCCAGCGCCCTGCTGTCGAGGCCGGCCGCGACCGGGCCGCGCCACAGTGCGAGCGCGGACTTCAGCAGCCCTTCGGCGCGCTCCAACTGGTTGTCGCGGACCATGGCCCGCCCCTGGGCGACCAGCGTCTCGAACGTGAAGAGGTCCAGTGACTCGTCGTCACGCACCCTGATGCGGTAGCAGGAGGGGTGCGTCTCGATCACGCTGTCCTGCTCTCTCCCCCGGAGCAGGCGGCGAAGGCCGGAGACGCAGATGCGGATCTGTCCGTGGGCGGACGCGGGCGGTTTGTCGTCCCACATCGCGTCGACCAGCCGGCCGAGGCTGACCACCTGGTTCGCCTGGAGGAGGAGCGCCGCCAGTAATTTCTGCCTGCGGATCCCGCTGATCTCGATTTGGTCGTCGCCGCGCATTACCTGCAGCGGCCCCAGTATTCTGAAAACGTGTTCATAGCGCATATCGATACCCCCGTAATGATGTGCGGAAATGACGTGAGAACTAACATGTGAGGATTCTTTTGCCCTCCGAGGCGGAGTCGGTGATTCCCGTGGTCACGTGCACGTGATCGCGATCGTGGTCGGCGGCGGGCGGCAGAGATCGCCGAGCGGTCCGACCGAGTCGAGCGGGTCCGAGGTCTTCCTTGGTGCGGCACGGAGCTTGTGGCTGGTGCAGCTCGCGTCGCAGATCTGATTCCGGGTGAGGCGCCTTCGCAGGTGGGCGAGGTGGCGCTGGGCGGGATTCCCGATGCGAAAAGGAAGTCGGTCATCAGGATAATCCGAGGCGGCGGACCGCCACGAGGCGGCCCGGTGTCCGGTCGGGCGGCGATGCCCTCGGCGTTGCGGCTTCCGACCCGTCCGAGCAGGTCGCGTCCCCCCACCGCGCCGTAGGCGGGCTCGCATCGCGGCCCGCCCGCACACCGTCGCCACCTTCACCCCGTCCAGCCCGGCGGTGGTGTCCCGCCGCCGCATCGATCCCGGTACCGTCCGTGCCCCCCGGCCGGCTTAATGGCAGGTCAAGTCGTCGCTTCCGCACCCCCGTTGATGTCGAAGACTCAATACGGCTGTCATCGACATGATGGAAATGTCGATGGCAGCCATATTGATGCCACGAAACGGTCGCAGGTCAGCAATTGCCTTCTGGTTCGTCAGGGTTCCTATGCGTAGCGGTAGAACTTCGAGTGATCCAGGAGATCGGCGGGTGACATCGAGTACCAGGGCGCGAGCTTCGTGTGCAGTGACGGGACGTCCGGGTGTTCGGTCAGCGGGAGGTAGTGCGGGACGTCCGGATGCGTCTTCTGCCAGATCGACCAGAGCTTGTCGATGAAACAGTGGTGCATGAAGAAGATCGGGTCGTTCGGCGATCCGATGTACAGCATGTGGCCACCCATCCACGTGTGGCCGGCGCCGTGCAGCTTGCCGAGGTTCGCCTCCCAGGGGAACTTCGCGTACCCCTCGAGGTGATTGCGCAGGGACTGCGTCTCGGTTCCGTAGCCGGAGGTGTAGTTGTACGGCGGAGTGTCGTAGGTCGTGAGCGCGAGAGTGTCCTCCAGTTCCTTGACCGTCGGCAGGGCGGGGTTCACGGTGCCTATGTCACGGACGAGGTAGTCCCGGTCGTCCGCCGTGTAGTGACCGTTGAACGCCGGATGCTCGTCGCCGACCGGCACCACGCTGACATTGAGCTTCCACCCGTTGCAGTGGGCGAACGGGCCGGTCATGACCTTCCGGTCACCGGGCCGGCCGTTCCCGCCCATGAAGGTGTCCGCCCACAGGGGCGAGTCGAGGCTCTGGTCCTTGGTCCAGTCCCAGTAGGGAATCGTGACGGAGGGGTCGACCTGCTGGAGCGCCCTTTCGAGTACGAGCAGGTACTGGCGGTGCCACGGGAACAGGCCCGGGCTCATATGACCCCAGCGTTTGCCGACGCCCCCGTCCTTGTCCAGGTAGTCGCCCGAGTTGATCTGGATGTGGATCCGGACCAGCTCGTCGTAGATGCCGAGTTGCTTCACCCTGCGCACCGCGCGGATGAAACGCGTCTTCTCCGTGGCGGTCATGTCGAGATGGTTCTTCCGGACGGGAACCATGAGGTCTCCTCCTTCTGGGGTCTCTCGGGGTGGATCAGGCGTGATGGGCGCCGGCCGGGAGCAGGTTCGCCCCGCGCAGCTCGTCGACGGCCTGGCGGCCGGCGGCCAGCGGGGTGGGCTCGATCCGGTAGTGGCACATCGCGCTGAGGTAGGCGCCGTCGCCCAGCTTCATGAGGTGCAGCGGCTTGTCGTCTATGTGCACCGTTTCGTCGGTCTTGGAGACGGTGATCTTTCGGCCCTTGTACGTCTCGGTGTACAGGTCCTCGGACCCTTCGGCCGTGTGGCTGTGGGCCGAGTCGTGCGCGGCGCCCCCGCCGCTGCCCGCCCCTATGACAGCGGCCGGCACCGCCACGACGGCGGCGGCACCCGCTATCCCCTTCATCACGTCACGTCGTTTCACTGACTTCCTCCTGGTAGACAACCCATCGATCAGTCAAACTCCCGCCAAGCCTTTCAACGCGGCCTATCGGCGGGATATCGCGAGGGCGCCGGCGAAGCCGCCCGCCTCCGCCCGCTCCCGCGGCGCGCGGGGTCGTCGCGGCTCTCCCGACGTCAGGCCCGCGGCGGACGCGGCACGATGTTGTGGTTGAACCGGAAGAGGTTGTCCGGGTCGACCCGGGCCTTGATCCCGGCCAGCCGGGCGAAGGTGGCCGGCTCGTAGCCGCTCTCGGCGAGATCAGCGGTGTCGGGGCTGGCCAGGAAGTTGAGGTAGCGGCGCCCCGTGCCCCACTGCGCCATGCCGTCCACCACCAGCGGGGGGCGGTCGTCGGGGAGCGAGAGGCTCGACAGCGCGAACGCCGCGTCCCGGTGGTCGACGGCGTTGGGCACCTTCGGCGGCCGGCCGACCGCGCCGCCCAACTGCCGCAGCTCGACGGCCAGATCGATGCAGTCCGCGCCCGGCCCGGCCAGCTTGAGCAGCCCGTCCACCGCCGCCTCGTCCAGTACGCGGAGCATCATCGACCGCTCGCTGTACGGAATCGGCTCGGTCGGGTCGTTGTGGATCTCCCCGGACCTCGTGTACGGGATCTCGGCCAGGGTGTCGACGACCAGCGGGCCCGCCGCGCGCAGCGGCGCGACCAGCCGTTCCCCGTCCTCGGCGGAGCCCAGGTAGGCGATCCGGATGTGCACGGTCAGCCGGCCGCGCAGGAAGGGCGGGACCGCCTCGACGTCCGGCATCCGCAGCAGCGCCAGCGAGGAGGTCACTTCCTCCGGCACGGACGCGGTCCACTCGCGCCAGGCGTGCAGCACGTCCGCGGACGCCTCGCCCGCGAAGAACAGGCCGCCCCCGTAGAACCACGACACCGGTACCAGCTCGAACTCGACGGCGGTGACGACGCCGAAATTGCCCTTGCCGCCGCGCGCGGCCCAGAACAGGTCGGTGTCCTGGTCCGCGGTGGCCCGGTGGGACTGCCCGTCGGCCGTCACGATGTCGAGGGCGGTGACCCGGTCCGCGGCGTAGCCGTACTTGCGGGCCATCAGCCCGAGCCCGCCCCCGAGGGTGTATCCGATCACCCCGGTGAGCGGGGAGGATCCGCTGAGCGGGGCGAGGCCGTACGCCGCGGCCGCCTGGATCACCTCGTACCACTGGGTGCCGCCCTCGACCCTGGCGATCCTCGTGACGGGGTCGATGCTCACGCCCCGCAGCCGGCGGGTGCTGATCAGCAGCCCGCCGTCCGCGGCGGTGGACGGGCCGTGGCCGGTGGCCTGGACCGAGATCGGCAGCTGCCTGCCGGAAGCGAAGGCGACGGCCTCGCGCACGTCCGCGGCGCAGGTCACGACCGCGATCAGGTCCGGGTCGTGTTCGGTGATCGGATTGAACCCCTCCAGCTCCAGGTCGAAGTCGTCGTCTCCCGGTTGCAGGATCCGTCCTTGGAACCGGTCGGAGAGTTCGGCCGCGGCCAGCCTCGCGATGCTCTTGCCTGTCGTCATCTTCAGTCCTCCCGGACCCGGTTGTTTGTCGGGATGCGAGGGACTCTGCCAACGGCCGGCGCCGCAGCACATCCCCCGTTTGAGGCGGATGTCGCGACCGGGCGGACGGGCTCGGGCGCACATGGTTCACGGGGCGACCCCGCGCGCACGCCTCCGGACGGGGAGGGGCGGTGGGCCGGAGGACCGCGGATGCGGTCAGGGCCCGGCGGGGCCGGCCGTGGGCACTGGTGCGCCACGCCTGCCCCGGCCGGGCCCTGCCGGGCGGTCACCGGACGCCGTGGCTCGGGGGTGCGCACCGGCGTTCCGGCCGGCCGCGTACGCGGCCGCGTAGGAGACGGTTCTCGCGGTGTGCTCCCGTCAGGAGGAGGGGGTGAAGCCGTCGAGGAGCTGTCCCTGTCGCACCGAGTGGCCGCGCATCACCGCCTCGAGTTCCGCCATGTCCTCGTGGACGAGCGCCTGCGGGCCGTCGCACAGAGCGGTCCTGGGGTCCGGATGCACGTCGATGATCACCCCGTCGGCACCGACGGCCAGCGCTGCCCGGGTCAGGGGCAGGACGAGGTCGCGCCGCCCGCCCGAGTGCGACGGGTCGACGATGACGGGCAGGTGCGACAGCCCTTGGACGATGGGCACGGCGGCGATGTCCAGGGTGTTGCGCGTGGCGGTCTCGAAGGTCCTGATCCCGCGTTCGCACAGCACGATGTCGAGGTTGCCGCGCTGTGCGACGTATTCGGCGGCCATGAGCCACTCCTCGATGGTCCCGGACATCCCCCGCTTGAGCATGACGGGTTTGCCCACGTCGCCGACGGCCTGCAGCAGCGCGAAGTTCTGCGCGTTGCGGGTGCCGATCTGCAACATGTCGGCGTAGGAGGCGACCAGTTCGACGTCGTGGGCGTCGACCACCTCGGTGACGACGGGGAGCCCGGTCTCGTCGCGCACGTCGGCGAGGATCTTCAGCCCCGCCTCTCCCAAACCCTGGAAGGCGTAGGGCGAGGTCCTGGGCTTGTAGGCGCCTCCCCGCAGCAGGGTGGCGCCCGCCGCCCGGGCCATCCGGGCCGCCCGCAGCGTCTGATCCGGTGTCTCGACCGCACAAGGACCCGCGATCAGCGTGGTGGTGCCGGGGCCGATGGACGCCCCGCCCACCCGGACGGTCGAGCGGTCCAGGTGGCCCTGCTTGCTGATCAGCTTGTACGGCACCGAGATGCGCACCACCTGGGCGACCCCGCGCATGGCGCCGAGGTTCAGCGTCTCGAACTGGTCGAGGTCGCCGACCAGCCCGACGACGGTACGGCTCATGCCGCGGCTGACGAAGGCCTCGCCGCCCGCCGTCTCGACCAGCGCGACGACGGTGGCCAGGTCCGACGCCGTGGCCTGCGGCGACATCACGATCACCATGCTTCACCCCCGGACAATGGCCTGCCCCCAGTCCTCGTCGGGGCCGAAGAGCTTGCGCGGCTTCATGGCGTCCAGCTGTTCCGCCAGCACCGCGCTCGGCACGAGCGTGCCTTCGGGGACCGCGCTCACCGCACAGGGCACCCCCAGTTCCGCCTCGATGGACGTGGCGAGCAGCGCGGCGGCGTCCCCGCCGTCCGGGCCGGGCACCTCGATCTCGACGACCAGGCGGTCCTGCTCGGCCCTGGCGCGCCAGAACAGCACGCCCCACGTCGCCGGAAGCCGGTACACGAGCTCCTCCACCTGGATCTGCCCGAGACGTTTCCCGCCGACCGTGTGGCCCTGGCCGAGCCGGCCCAGGACCCGCACGGTCGGGAGGTTCCAGCCGCACGCGCAGTCCTCGTAGCGCAGGTCCACCAGGTCCTCGAGGTTGTAGCGCAGCAGCGGCATCGCCTCGCGGTACAGGGGGGTGATGACCAGCTGCCCGGTGCCCTCGGCGGAGATGCCGCCGGTCTGCGGGTCGTAGATCTCGGGGAGCACCCGGTCGGCCCAGAAGTGCATCCGGCCGTACGGGCAGTCGCTGGCCAGCGGTCCGACCTCGGTGCAGCCGTACTCCTCGATGACCGGGGCGCCCCAGATCTCCTCGATCCGGCGGCGGCGCGCGCTGCTGATCGGCTCGCCCGCCACGTACAGCGCCCGCAGCGCGGGGAAGGAGCCGGCGGGGTAGCCGGCGGCCTTGGCCGCCGCGACCCAGAGCAGGCTCTCGCTCGGCGTGGACCAGGTCAGCGTCACCTCGAGATCGCGCATCAGGCGCACCACCCGCGAGTAGGGAACCGCGAGTGAGCGGCAGTCGCCGGGGACGACGGTCGCGCCGCTGCGCATGGCGGCCCAGTGGGCCATGTGCCCGGCGAGCACCAGCCCGTAGGGGATGCGCACGAGCATGGTGTCCTGGGGGCCGATCGGGACGGTCTTGCGGACGAACCGGTCGGCCAGATCGGTCCACTCCGCCTCGGTGAAGTAGGCGGGTGTGGGATTGCCGGTGCTGCCGCTGGACTCGTGGTAGGTGGCCAGGCGTTCCCTGGGCACGGCGAGCATGCCGAAGGGGTAGCTGTCGCGCAGGTCCGACTTCCCGGTGAGGCGAACCGACTTGAGTCCGGACGGGGTCTGCCCTGCCTCCAGGCGGTTCTCGTAGAAGGGCGAGTTGCGGGCGTGGTGGAGCGTCGGTGCGATCCGTTCGTCCTGGAGCGCCCGCAGGTCGTCGAAGGTCTTCCAGTCACCGATGGCCGGCAGGCCGCTGCCCGTCGGGACCGGGCCGGCCGTCCCGGAGCCGGCCGGTTCGGTGTTCAGCGAGACGGTCACAGGGCGCCTCCGGCCCGTGCGGCCTCGGTGAGCTCGCCCGAGGAGATCATCTCGACGACCGCGGTGATGTCGCCGTCCATCTGCCGGTCCTTGGCGGCGAAGGGCACCTCCTTGCGGATGCGCGCGTACACGGCCTTGGTACGGGGGCTCATCGCGTCGACGCCGCGCAGTTCGACGGCCTGGCAGGCGGCGAGGAGGTGGATGGCCGCGACCTCACGGGTCAGCTCGATGACGTTGCGGGCGTCGCGCGCCGCGATCGGGGCCATGCTGACCTTGTCCTGGTTGTGCGCCTCGGTCGAGCGGGAGAAGGTGCTGGCCGGGCCCGCGTGCTTGAGGGCCTCCGCGGTGAGCGCCGAGCTCGCGATCTGCATCCCCTTGAAACCGTGCTGGAGCCCGGCATCGAGGTCGTCGTCGTCCACGCGGGCGATCAGATTCGGTGTGAGGCCGTTGTTGAACTTCTCGTCGACCAGGAGCGCGAGCTGCCGGTCGAGCAGGTCGGCGATCCCGGCGACGGCCGTCTTCAGCGAGTCCATCGCGGTGACGACGTGCCCGCCGTAGAAGTTGCCGCCGCTGTACACGGCGCCCGTGGACGGGTCGAAGAGCGGGTTGTCGCTGGAGGAGTTGATCTCCACCGTCATCCACGTGCGGACCCAGTCGAGCATGTCCCGCAGGACTCCGTTGACGTGCGGGGCGCAGCGCAGCGAGTACCGGTCCTGGATGCTGCGCGTGAGCTTCTGGTAATGCCGGCCGTCCAGGGGGCCGTTGAGGTCCACGACCTGGTCGTACGTCATCGCGAGAGCGGAGCCGTCGAGCAGGTCGTGGATGAGCGCGGCGCTGGCGCCCTGTCCGGAGTGCGGCTTCTCGTTGTGGATGAACGGCGCGTAGTGGCCCCGGTTGCCGAGCATGCCCTCACTGGCCAGCGCGGTGCAGATGTCGGCCACCTCGGCGAGTTCGGCCGCCGCCTCGACGTTCAGGACGGCGAACGCGGAGCTGAAGGAGGTGCCGTTGATCAGGGCGAGCCCGTCCTTGGCCTCCAGCATCACCGGCTCCAGGCCCAGTTCGGCCATCACGTCCGAGGCCTCGCGTATCTCCCCGCGGTGGCGCACCTTCCCCTGGCCCGTCAGCGCGTAGGCGAGGTAGCAGAGCGGGACGAGGTCTCCGCTGGCGCCGACCGAACCGCGCTCGGGGATGGTGGGCAGGACGTCGTGCCGGAGGAAGTCGAGGAGCCGTTCCACGACGGGGAGGCTCACACCGGAATTGCCTCGGGCGAGGCAATTGGCGCGGATCAGCAAGGTGGCTCGGACGACCTCGTCGGAGGCCAGCGGGCCGGTTCCGTTCAGGTGGTAGCGGATCAGTTCGTTCTGCAGTCGCGCGGTCTTCTCCGGCGAGATCTGCCGGTTGACGCTGTCACCGAATCCCGTCGTCACTCCGTAGATGGGCTTGCCGGTCTTCAGGATCTCCAGCTTCAGGTCCCGTGAAGCGTTCATTGCCTGCAATGCGCCCTCGGAGATCGAGAAATCCGAACCTTCGCGGGACGCGGCAGCCACGGCCTGGCCAATGCTCAGGTCGTGCCCGTCAATCTTCATGGTCGTCACTTGTGGACACCTTTCTCACCCGGTTGTCCATGAGTCTTGACCGCTGATGTTCCCCGTCGATATCCGAACGCGCTGCGCGTGATATCCGGATGAGATCCCGAAGATACCCGCCCTCTTCAGGGTTGATTCAAGACCGGCACGGAGAAAGAGGAATCCCTATGATCTCCAATGGCGCGTTCGGCAGGCAGCTCCGCCTGCGGCGCCTCTACCGAAACGATTCCGAACGGCTGCTGATCGTGCCGCTGGACCATTCGGTGAGCATGGGACCGATCACCGGCGGCGAGGGACTCGACGCGCTCGTGGGCCAGTTGGCCGGCAACAGGGTGGACGGGATCGTCCTGCACAAGGGCAGCCTCCGGCACGTCGATCCCGCCTGGTTCGGCAGGACCGCGCTCATCGTCCACCTGAGCGCCAGCACCGTGCACGCCCCCGATCCGGACGCCAAGTACCTCGTGGCCGGCGTCGAGGAGAGCCTGCGGCTGGGCGCGGACGCGGTGAGCGTGCACGTCAACCTGGGGTCGGACGGCGAACAGCAGCAGATCTCCGATCTGGCTGCCGTCGCCGAGGCCTGCGACCGGTGGAACGTGCCGCTGCTGGCGATGATGTACCCCCGCGGTCCCAAGATCAGCGATCCGCGCGACCCGGCGCTGGTGGCGCACGCGGTGACACTGGCCGCCGATCTCGGCGCCGACCTGGTCAAGACCCCGTACGTCGGCTCGGTCACGGAGATGAAAGAGATCACCGCCGGCTCGCCCATCCCGATCATCACCGTCGGCGGTCCGCGCAACGACGACGAGGGCGAGGTCCTGTCCTACGTCACCGAAGCGCTGAGTGCGGGCGTCGCGGGCGTGGCCATGGGCCGAAACGTCTTCGAGGCACCCGACCCCGGCGTCATGGCCGCGAAATTGGCCGACCTCATCCACAGTGATTGACCTCTAGGAGCCCTACGCAATGAAGCTCAGTTGGCTGGACATCCGGGACCTCACCGGGGCCAGGAACGCCATCGTCCAGGAGGCGCTGCACCAGCGGCTCGACGGCATAGTCGCCGCGGACCCGGCGGACCTCGAGGGCCTGCCCCCGACCATCACCAAGGTGTTGTTCCCCCGCGGCAAGGACCTCCCGGACGACTTCGGCGAGGCCACCGTGGTCATCGTGGACCCCGCGCACCACAAAACGACCCCCGCCGAGCTGGCGCTCGAACATCCGGGCGTGGAGTTCGGCCGGTTCGTGGAGATCATCGACGCGGAGACGCTCGAGGACGCCTGCCAGTCGGCGCGCACCGAACGGTGGAGCCTGCTGCTGTTCCGCGACCCCACCAAGATTCCGCTGGAGATCGTCATCGCGGCGTCCGCCGCGTCCCGTGGCAGCCTGATCACCGTGGCGGCCGACGTGGAGGAAGCCGAGATCATCTTCGGTGTGCTCGAACACGGCTCCGACGGCGTCATGATGGCGCCGCGCGCGGTCGGCGACGCGACGGCCCTGAAGGGCGTGGTGAACGCCGACACCCCGGACCTGGCCCTGGTCGAACTCGAGGTCGTCAGCACCGAACACGTCGGCATGGGCGAGCGGGCCTGCGTCGACACCTGCACCTACTTCCGCAAGGACGAGGGCATCCTGGTCGGGTCGCACTCCAAGGGCATGATCCTGTGCGTCAGCGAGACGCACCCGCTGCCGTACATGCCGACCCGTCCGTTCCGGGTGAACGCCGGCGCCATCCACTCCTACACGCTGTCCAAGGACGGGCGCACCAACTACCTCAGCGAGCTGAAGGCGGGCAGCAAGATCGTGGCCTCCGACGTCGAGGGCCGTACCCGGCTCGTCACCGTCGGCCGGGTCAAGATCGAGACCAGGCCGCTGATCTCGGTGAACGCCGTCTCCCAGGACGGCCGGGAGGTCAACCTGATCCTGCAGGACGACTGGCACGTGCGGGTGCTCGGTCCGGGCGGCGCGGTGCTCAACAGCACCGAACTGGCGCCCGGCGACAAGGTCCTCGGCTTCCTGCCGACAGAGGACCGGCACGTGGGCTACCCGCTCGACGAGTTCTGCCTCGAGACGTGACGTAGTGGATGCGCTCCTGTTCGTCCCGGTCCGGGTCGACGCCCACGGCGGCGGGTTCGCCGCCGTCCGCACGGCCCGGTCGGGCGCCGGGCAGGAGCGGGTCGGCCTCGCCTTCACCGGCGAGGACCGGCTCCACGCGGCGCTGGGCTCCACCCAGCGGTGGATCCGGTTGTCCCGGCCCGCTCTCCTGGCACTGCTCCGGCCACTGGGGATGGAGAACGTCCGGATCGACCCGCACTACGTCGGACCGGAGATGCCGGTGGTGGACCTCCGCCAGGAAGAGCCCGTCCTGGTCGGAATGCGGCGGCACGCGCAGTGGCTGCCGGACGAGGTGTGGTGACGGCCGGGAGTGGTTGCCGTCACGGGGCCGGATCCGCCAAGTGCCGTACGGTGGAGGCTGTTGTGAGGAGACAAGGCTCGCTTCCTCGTCCTTTGGCGACCCGGAACGGAGTGCCGGAGCATGCCCACTGTGATCGGCCGCGATGAACTCATCTCACGTGTCGGCCGTGCCGACAGCCCACACACGATGTTCAGCACGCTGGCAACGCAGTTACGCAGGGTGGTCCCCTACGACGCAGCTGTCTGGCGGGCCACGGATCCCGAGACCGGGATGATCACGTCGCCGATCCTCGCGGAGAACATCGAGGGTCACAGCTGCGCCGTCTACTGGCAGTACGAACTGTTCACGGAAAAGATCAACGTGTTCCGCGACCTCGCGCTGGCGCCGGTGCCGGTGGCGAGCCTGTGGGAGAGCACGGGCGGCGAGCCGGACCGGAGCGCGGTCTACCGGGGCTTTCTGGCGCCGCGCGGGGTGGTGGACGAGCTGAGGGCCGTCCTGCGGGTGGACGGCCGACCGCACGGGTACGTCAGCCTGTTCCGCGAGAAGGGGCGGCCCCCCTTCAACAGGGCGGAGCGCCGGTTCATCGAGGAACTGGGCACACCCGTCGCCCGCCAGCTGAGGTCGTACGCCAAGCACCGCCCCGAAACCTCCGCAGGGGGTCAGACCGGTACCGGGCTCCTGCTCTTCGACACCCAGGGCACCCTCATATCGGCCAATGACGACGCGCGGCGTTTCCTGGAGGAGATGCCCGACGGCCCCACCTCGGTCACCGCTCTGGGCATCCGGATTCCGCTGTGGGTGCACGGCACCGCGATGCGGGCCAGAGCGACCGCGGAGAACCACGGGGGCGACACCGCGCGGATCAGGATGCGCAGCCGGACCGGCCGCTGGCTGCTCTGCCACGCCTCGTGCCTGCGGGGAGCCGACGGACGGCCGGGCGTCTCCGCGGTGATCATCGAACGCGCTCCGATCTCCGACGTCACGCCGCTCATCGTGCAGGCCTACGAGCTGTCCGAACGGGAGCTGGAAGTCACGGAGTGCGTGGCGCGCGGCCTGTCCACCAGCGGGATCTCCGAGGAACTCCGTCTGTCGCCGCACACGGTGCGCGACCACATCAAGGCGATCTTCGAGAAGCTCGGCGTGTCCAGCCGCGGCGAACTGGTGGGCAAGCTGTTCACCGAGTACTACGAGCCGCTCCCCTCGGGCTCGACCGGCCGGCGGGCTTAGGCACCTTCACCGCGATCCCGTCGGCTGGTCGATCCGGGGGCCGGTCAGGGGTGGTGGGCGGGGAGACGGGCGGATGGGAGGAGGGCCAGGGCCACGAGGCAGGCTGCGACGGCGTACGTGATGCGGAAGCCCGTCGGGGTCGTGCCCGCCGTGCTCAGGGTGACCGACAGGAGGGCCGTGCCGACCGAGGCGCCGATCTGGGAGTTGATGCTGAGGAACGTGCTCGACGCGGTCAGGCGGGACCGGGGGAGGTCTCGGCTCGCGGTGGTCATCGTCGGCATCATGACCATGCCGGCGCCGAGGCCCATGACCATCGACGCGCTGACGAACCGCCAGTGCGCCACGTCCGGCGTGCCGGACTGGAAGGCGAGCAGGCCCATGCCCAGGGCGGCCAGCGCGATCCCGGACCGGATCAGGCGGCGGGGGGAGACCTGGTCGACGCTGCGGGACGCGATCTGCATGACCAGCCCGATGGTGAGGCCGGTCGGCGCGCCCAGCAGCCCGGCCGCCGTCGCGCTCATGCCGCGGTTCTGCTGCCAGTACATCGGTGCGAGCAGCATGGATCCGAAGTAGCCGCAGGTGAAGAGGGCGAGCGTGGTGATGCCCGCCCGGAAGGTGCGGTCGCGGAGCAGTTTCAGGTCGAGGAGGGGCTCGCGGGCGGTCATGGCCCGGCGGGCGAAGGCGGCGACGAGCGTGGCTCCGGCCAGGGTGGGGAGCAGGGCGTCGGGTGCGGTGAAGGTGCCGCCTTCTCCGCCCCGGGCCAGGCCGTAGAGGAGCAGGGCGAGGCCCGGGGACAGCATGAGCAGCCCGGGTACGTCCAGACGCGGCGCGGAGGCCGGGTCGCTCGGGGTGTCGGAGCGCAGCAGTTTCGCGGCGAGGACCAGGGCCACCGCTCCGACGGGCAGGTTGACCAGGAAGATCCAGTGCCATGACACCGAGTCGACCAGCCAGCCGCCCAGCACCGGCCCGGCCACCGGTCCGACCATGAGGGGCAGCCCGTGCAGGGCCATCACCCGCCCGAGCCGGGCCGGGTCCGCCGTGCGCATCACCATGGCCATGCCGACGGGCAGGAGCAGCCCGCCGCCGAGGCCCTGTACGGCGCGGAAGGCGATCAGGCTCCCGATGCTCCAGGCGCACGCGGCGAGCAGCGATCCGAGCGTGAACAGGGTGAGGGCGCCGAGGTAGGTGCGTTTGGCGCCGAAGCGGCCCACTGCCCAGGCCGAGGCCGGGATGACGGCGGCGAGAGCGAGCGTGTACGCGCTGGCGGTCCACTGGATCGTCGAGAGCGGTGCGTGGAAGGTCTCGGAGAGGCGGTGCAGGGCGACGTTGACGATCGTCATGTCGAGCACCGACATGATCGAGCCGACGATGACGACTCCCAGGGTGCGCCGGAGCAGTGCGGGGGAGGCGGAGGCCCGGGACGAGGAGGCGGGGGTGTCGGCGGTGTCTGCGGCGAGCACGGCGTCCGTGGGCGTCGCCGCCTCTTCGGAGTTGCCGGGTTCCTGCGTCGCGCGCATCCTCCTGCCGCCCCTCAGCCCTGGTACGGGCGGCTCGCGCGGGCGTCGCGCAGCGTGCGGCCCCACCAGGCCAGCTGGCCGATCATGCCCTTGACCGCGCCCTCGGCGACGGCGGTGTCGCGCGGTACGCCGTCCCGGCCGATCCCGGACCAGGGCCCGTGCAGGCTGACCGAGTCGCGCACGGTCACGGCGTGCAGCTCGGCGAAGACCAGGCGGAGCTGCTCGACGGCGCGCAGGCCGCCGCCGATGCCGCCGTAGGAGACGAAGCCGGCCGGCTTGGCGCGCCACTCCTCGCGGTGCCAGTCGATGAGGTTCTTCAGGGCGGCCGGGTAGCTGTGGTTGTACTCGGGGGTGACGATGACGTAGGCCTCGGCGGCGGCCAGCCGCGGGCTGACCTCCGCGAGGGTGGCGGCCGCCTGCGGGTCCGGGGAGCCGCCCCAGCCGGGCATGACCAGTGGCAGGTCGACGTCGGCGAGGTCGATGAGGTCGAGGTCGAGGCCGCCGAGCGCGCGCGCCTCGCCGAGGAACCAGTCGGCGACGGCAGGGCCCTGACGGCCCTCGCGGACGCTGCCGATGATGACGGCGACGCGCAGCGGCGCGTCCTCGTCGGGCGTGTAAGCGGGAGTGGGAGCGTGGGCGGCGGGCATGGCGGGTCCCCTCGTCGGCGGGGCGGCCGTTCGGGTCGGCCGCCTCTCCGGTAAAGTACAACGGGCGTTGTAAAAATTGCAACGGCCGTTGTACTTCCTCTGTACTTCCGAGTCGTTGACTTGTACTTCTCATGTACTTCTCGTGTGGAGGCGAAGTGAGCACCGGAGCCGGCGGGACCAGCGGGACCAGCGGGACCAGCGGGACCAATGCCAAGAAGCTGGAGAAGCAGCTCGCCATCGCCGGCGCGTCCTGCGGGGTCTTCGGCCGTGAGGGCTACGCCCGGGCCACGGTCGACGAGCTCGCCGCCGCGGCCGGCATCTCGACCCGCACGCTCTACAACCACTTCCCGGGCGGCAAGGCGATGCTCTTCGCCGCCGTCGTCGACTGGACCTCGGGGCAGGTGCGCGACGCCCAGATCGCCCAGATCCAAGCCGTGCTGAACCCCGAACGCCCGCCCCGGCCCGAGGATCTGGAGCGGGACCTGGTCGTCTTCGCCCACCGGGTCATCGGGCTCATGAACGACTACGCCGACCACTTCGCGCTCGTCCGCCACATCCGCGCCGAGGCCGACCACGTGCCGCCCGAGGTGCTGGAAGCGTGGGTGAACGCCGGTCCGGGCCCCGTGTCCCGAGCGCTCGCGGACGCGATGGCGGGCCTGGACGCCGCCGGGCTGATCGACGTGCGCGGTGACGCGATGCTGACCGGCGCCCACTTCATGGCGCTGACCTCGCACACCATCTCGCAGCTCTCGCACCACGGGGCGGTGCCCCTCGCCAAGGAGCAGACGGACCAGGTGATCGAGGGCGGCGTGGGCGCCTTCCTGCGGGCCTATCGGGCCGGTTGAGCCCGGAACCGGGCGGCGCGCGCCCGGTGGCGGCACACCGTACCGGGGTACCCCGGCCCCTCCGGTCGCCCGCCCCCCGGCCCGGGGCTACGTTGGACGGGTGAGCACGACACGGTTGCGCAGGGCGGCTGTGGGAGCGGCCGCAGTGGGGCTCCTGATGGTGCCCGTGGGGGCCGGTGCCGGGTACGCGGTGGACGCGCCGACACCACCGGCGGCGAGCAGTCCGGCCGTCTCCGACGAGTTTCCGCGGCTCACCCCCGCCGTGGCGCGGCAGTTGGACGACGCCATCCGGAAGGTGATGGACGAGGCCGAGGTGCCCGGAGTCCAAGTGGCCCTGTCGGCGCCGGGCAAGGGAGCGTACGTACGGGCCTTCGGCGTGGCGGACAAGGCCACCGGGGTGCCCATGACCGACCGCCTCAACATGCGGATCGGCAGTGAGACGAAGACCTTCACCGTGACCGCGATGCTGAAGCTGGTCGACGAGGGCAAGATCGGGCTGGACGATCCCATAGGCAAGTACATCGACGGCGTACCCAACGGTGACCGCATCACGCTGCGCGAGCTGGCGGGCATGCGCAGCGGACTCTTCAACTACTCCGCCGACGAGGACTTCTTCAAGGCGCTGACCAGCGATCCCCAGCGGCCCTTCACCCCGCAGGAGCTGCTCGACTACTCGTTCAAGCACCCGGTGCTCTTCGCGCCGAACGCGGAGTTCTCCTACTGCAACACCAACCTGATCCTCATCGGGCTCGTCGTGGAGAAGATCAGCGGGCAGACGCTCGCCGACTACATCACCGAGGAGGTCATCGAGCCCGCCGGGCTGAAGAACACCCTCTTCCCGACCGGCGCCGAGTTCCCGGCCCCGCACTCCCAGGGCTACACGGACCAGACGGCCTCGGGGAAGGTCGAGGACGCGGCCGACTGGAACCCCTCCTGGGGCTGGGCCGCCGGAGCCATGATCTCCGACCTCCCGGACCTGCGGCGGTGGGCCGAGGTGCTGGCCACGGGTGAGCTGCTCACCCCCGCCACCCAGGCCGAGCGCCTCGACGTCGTACCGGCTCTGCCGGGCACCGGCTACGGACTGGGGATCTTCAACGTCCAAGGGTGGATCGGGCACAACGGCTCCATCCCGGGCTACCAGACCCTGGCCGTCTACGACGCGCAGTCGAAGGCCACGCTGGTGGTGCTGCTCAACACCGACATCTCCGCCGGGGGCGAGGAGCCGAGCACCCTGTTCGGCGAGGCGATCACCAAGATCGTGACCCCGCAGCACGTCTACACCCTGCCGGCCCAGCCCGTCACCGGGGACGAGGACCACTGACGGCCCGGCCTCGTGCGGGAGTTCGTACGCGTCGTCCGCCTCACCCGCGCCGACCGGGACGGCCTTCCCCTCCTGGCTCCGGGCCCGTACGGGCCGGGCCGTGCCCCTGGTCCGCCCGCCCGGTTCGAGTGCCGGGCGGCCCCCCGCGCACAATGGGACCGGCGCGCGGGAGTGGACGAGGGAGAGCGATATGGACGAGCGGGCGACACAGGTCGAGGTCCTGGAGGCGGGATCCGGCGACAACGGGGCCGAGGTGGTCCTGCGCGAGGCGGGCGAGGCGGATCTGGACACCGCCGCCGAGCTCTTCCGCGGCTACCTGGAGTTCTACGAGGTGGAGGTCGAGGACCCCCAGCGCCCGCGCGCCTTCCTGGCGGAGCGGCTGGCGGGCGGGGACTCCTTCATCCTGCTCGCCGAGGTCCCGGGTGCGGGCACGGTCGGCTTCGCGCAGGTCTACCCGATGTTCTCCTCCCTGGCCATGAAGCCCGCGTGGCTGCTGGGCGACCTGTACGTGGCCCCCGCCGGCCGCCGCACGGGCGCGGGCCGCGCGCTGCTGCGCGAGGTGCTGCGCCGGGCGCGGGAGGCCGGGGTCTCGGGCGTGCAGCTGGAGACGGCGTACGACAACCTCGTCGCGCAGGGGCTGTACGAGGCGGAGGGGTTCGTCCGCGAGGAGTTCCACGTGTACTTCCACGACCTCTCCGAGACGGGTGCCGAGACGGGTGCCGCGGCGGGTGCCTGAACGGGTTCCTGGAGGGGGTCGGTGACGCCTGCCGAATCAGTCCGGGTCCGGCTGAAACATTCCCGGCCCCCGTCGCGTCATTGGAGTGAGACGGACGCGAGGGGGAGCGGATGGGGTACGGACGCAGAGATGGGTTCCGTGAGTTCGCGATGGACAGATCGGCGTACTTGTACCGGTCGGCCTGTCTGCTGACGAGCGGGGACACCCACCTCGCGGAGGATCTCGTACAGGAGACCCTCGGGCGGATGTACCTGCTCTGGGCGCGCGTCGCCCGGATCGACAATCCGGCGGCGTACGCGCAAACCGTGCTGGTGCGTGCCTTCCTGACGCACCAGCGCCGCCGGTCGGCGGGGGAGCGCCCGGTCGGGGAGTTCCCCGACACGGGCGCGCAGGCCGGCGGCGATCCGGCGCTGCGGCTGACGCTGCTGGAGGCGCTGGGGCGGCTGGCTCCGAAGGACCGGGCGGTCCTGGTGCTGCGGTACTGGGAGGACCGCAGCGTCGAGGAGACCGCCGACGCGATGAACGTCAGCTCGGCGGCGGTACGCACCCGCAGCTCGCGCGCCCTGACCCGACTGCGGGAGCAACTGGGCGGCTCGCTCGCGGAGTTCGCGGGGCGCTGATCCTCGCGCCCTCCCGTGCGCACGTCCTGTGCACTGTGCTCGTTCCATGATCCCTTTGAACGGAAGGTCTGATTCCGCATGCCCTTTGAAGATGAGCTCGGTGAAGCCCTCCGGCGTACGGGAGACGGTTTCACGGCCGAAGGGCGCGACCTCGTGGGCGCCGGGGAGCAGCGCGGGCGCCGGATGGTGGCCCGTCGCCGGGCCGCCATGGCCGGCGGCTCGGCGCTCGCCCTGGCGCTGATCGGTACCGCCGGGGCCTACGCGAACGGGCTGCTCGGGACCGGCGGTGGGGGCGGCGGGGTGAACCTGGCGGCCTCGCCGGAGCCGCCCGCCCTGCGGCCGCCGATGCAGGGCGCCCACCGCGTCGGCACCGGGGCCGTCTCCGCCGAGCAGCTGACCGGAGTGCTCAAGCAGCTCCTGCCGCAGGGCGATCTCAGCGACGTCGAGGCGCGGGGCACGGGCGACGAGCGCGGCCCGATGGTGGGCGGGATCATCGACGACGGCGAGGGCAAGGGCCGCATCGGCTTCAGCCTCGGCCGGATCGACCCCAAGGGCGAGATGGCCGACGACATGGTCAAGTGCCCCTCCAAAACCACCACCAAGTACGACAGTTGCACCTCGGAGAAGCTCGCGGACGGTTCGCGGCTGCTGCTCTTCAAGGGCTACGAGTACCCCGACCGCCGGGTGGACACCAAGTGCTGGCGCGCCACCGTGGTGACCCCGCAGGGGTTCCTCGTGGACGCGCAGGAATGGAACGCGCAGACCCAGAAGGACTCGCCCGTCAGCCGCCCGACGCCGCCGCTGACGATCGCGCAGCTCAAGGCACTCGTGACGTCCCCGCTGTGGCACCCGGCCCTGAACGACCTGCCGGCCGCCGGTCAGGCCGAGCGGGGTCCGGCCCCCCGCCAGGGGCTGAGGGCGGGGGCCATCCTGGAGGAGCTGCTGCGCACGGACGGGATCCCGGTCGTGAGCCGGGACGAGGACGGGGCCGACCTGGGCTACCTGGTGCTCGACGAGGGCAAGGGCAAGTCGCTGGTCAGCCTCCAGATCCAGCCGGACAACCCGAAGCATCCCGGGACGTGGGCGGACCTGTTCGCGTCCGCCGAAACGCTGCCGGACGGAACGAAGTTCCTGACCCGGAAGCAGGCCGGGGAGAAGGGCGGGGCCGGCGTGGTCTGGTGGAGCGCCGAGGCGCTGCGGCCGAACGGGACCCGGCTGATCGTGTCCGCGTTCAACGCCGAGACCCAGTCGTCGAAGGCGACCCGGAAGGAGCCGGTGCTGCCGCTGCAGCGGCTGAAGGAGCTCGCGACGAGCCCGAAGTGGGCCTCGGAGTACGGGCAGTAGGGGACGAGCAGGAGGCGACGGGCCGGAGGGCACGGGCCGGAGGTGACGGGCCGGAGGTGACGGGCCGGAGGTGACGGGCCGGAGGTGACGGGCCGGAGGTGAAGGCGCCCCCGGCCGGCCGCTCCCCCTACTTCGCGTCCGCGTAGCACTCCACGACGGCCGTGCTGAAGGGGAAGCGGACGGGGGTGTCGCCGAAGGTGATGCGCCCGGCCAGGTCGCCCGCCTCGCGGATCGCCGCGGCCACGGCCTGCGCCTCCTCCTCGGGGCAGTGGACGATGACCTCGTCGTGCTGGAAGAAGACCAGCTCGGCCCGCATCCCCGCCTGGGCGAGGGACCGGCGCAGGGCGGCGAGCAGGAGCAGCGCCCAGTCCGCGGCGCTGCCCTGCACCACGAAGTTGCGGGTGAAGCGGCCGCGCGCCCGGGCGTCGGTGGAGGCGTAACCGGGCACCCAGCCGTCGGGGGCCTCCTCGGCCTCCTCGGGATCGGCCGGCGGCGGACAGGTCCGGCCCAGCCAGGTCCGTACGAGCCGCCCCTCCTCGCCCGCCTTCGCGGCGTCGTCCACGTAGGCCACGGCCCGGGGGAAGCGGCGGCGCAGCGCGGCCAGGTTCTTCAGGCCGTCCCCGGAGGTCTGCCCGTACACCGCGCCGAGCACGGCGATCTTCGCCATGTCGCGGTCGCCGGAGAAGCCCTGGCGGGAGATGGAGGTGTACAGGTCCTCGGGGCGGCCGGCCACCTCCATGAAGGCGGGGTCGCGGGAGATCGCGGCCAGCACCCGGGGCTCCATCTGGTCGGCGTCGGCCACGACGAGCCGCCAGCCGGGGTCGGCGACGACGGCCCGGCGGATCACCTTGGGGATCTGCAGGGCCCCGCCGCCGTTGGTGACCCAGCGGCCGGTGAAGGTGCCGCCGGGGATGAACTCGGGGCGGAAGCGGCCGTCGTGGACCCAGTCGGCGAGCCAGGACCAGCCGTGGGCGGTGTAGATCCGGTACAGCTTCTTGAACTCCACGAGGGGCTTCACCGCGGGGTGGTCCAGCTCCTGGATCTCCCAGCGGCGGGTGGACTTCAGCTTGATCCCGGCCTCCGCGAAGGCCTTGATGACGTCGGCGGCCAGCTCGGGCCGTACGCGTCGGCCGAACGCGGCCGAGACCTCGTCCGCCAGCTCCGCGAGCCGGCGGGGCTGGCCGCGGCCCGCGTACCGCTCGCCGAGCAGCTCGGTGAGCAGGGCCCGGTGGACGTCGGCCCGCCAGGGCAGTCCGGCCCGGTTCATCTCGGCGGCCACGAGGAAGGCCGCCGACTCGGAGGCCACGAGCAGCCGCATCCGGTCGGGGTGGGCGGTGGCGTCGAGCCGCTTCACCTGGTCGGCATGGACGGCGACGAGGGCGTCGAGCGGTACGGGGGCCGGCTGGGGGTCGAAGAGGGAGTGCTGGCTGCCGGGCTCGGCCGCGCGCTGCGGGGGATCGGGCGGTACGGGGGCGTTCGTCAGCCGGGCCCAGGCGGCGGCCGCCGAGCGGGGTTCGCCGAGGCGACCCGCGTGGGCGAGCAGGAGCAGCTCGGCGTCCTCGATGTCGTGGCAGCGGTCCACGCGGGCTCCGGCGGCGAGGAGCCGGGGGTAGACGGCCTGCGTGGAGCGCCAGACCCAGCGAGTGCCGGCGGGCGCCGCGCGGATGGCGTCCGCGGGGTCGGTGACCGTGAGCGGTGCGCCACCGGCGGTGGGCTCCAGGGGGGTGGCGTGCCACCGGCCGTCGCCGTCCTCGGCGAGGGCCCACCGGGGGGTTTGCTCGGTCATGGGTGCGAGTCTCCCACCGGGGTCTGACACTGCCGGTGCGTGCCGCGCGGAGGGGGCGGTCCCTGCGGGCGGCTGTTCTGCGGGCGGCCGTCCCCTACCCGCCCCTTCCCCCGTTCCCAGGGGCTCCGCCCCGGACCCCGGTCCTCGAACGCCGGACGGCCTGTCTTGGCCGCACCCCACCCCGGCGCACGAACGCCGGACGGCCGCATCGCCCGGGACGGAGCCAGAAGGCGGCCGTGCCAAGCTGAAGGGGTGAGAGACATAGTCGACCGGGCCTGTGAGGCCGCGCTGTACAACCAGGACGACGCCGGGCTGGACGCCGGGGCGTCGGTGCTCGTCGCCGAGGGCGACCGGTGGGGCGGGGTCGGGCAGGCGCTGCTCGCGCGCGGGGAGACGTACCTGCGCCAGGCCTGGGAGCGCGGGTGGCGGCCGGCCGACGTGCTGCGGCTCGTACGCCGGGACCTGGAGCAGCCGCACCTGCGGATCGCCGAGGACCTGATCGCCGCCGAGGCGCGGCGGTACGCGCGGCTGCCCGAGCGGTGGACCGAGACCGAGGTGTGGTGGGGGGACGACACCCGGTACGGGGAGCGGCTGGTCCAGCGGGAGCGCACCGACCGCTTCAGCCTGGCCGGGGCCGTCCTGGAGGTGTTCCGGCTGCTGATCCGGCTGCCGTCCATCGAACCGGTCGGGCCGCTGCCGGGGGACCCCGCCGACGTACTCGAACACGCGCACATCGAGCCCCGCATGCTCGGGCGGATCCGGGCGCTGCTCGCGAAGGCCGAGGCGACCACCTTCCCGGAGGAGGCGGAGGCGCTCAGCGCCAAGGCGCAGGAGCTCATGGCCCGGCACACCGTGGACGCGGCCCTGCTCGCGGTGAGGTCCGGCACGGCGCAGATCCCCGGCGCCTGCCGGATCGGCGTCGAGGCGCCGTACGAGGAGGCCAAGGCGGTGCTGCTCGACGCGGTGGCGAGCGCGAACCGCTGCCGGTCCGTGTGGAACAGCGCCTACGAGTTCTCCACCGTCGTCGGCTTCGAGAGCGACCTGGAGGCGGTGGAGCTGCTGTACACCTCCCTGCTGGTCCAGGGCACCGCCGCGATGACCCGTGCGGAGGCCGGGCAGCGGGCCGGCGGGCGCAAGCGCACCAAGACCTTCCGGCAGTCCTTCCTCCTGGCCTACGCGAGCCGGCTCGGTCAGCGCCTCGCCGAGACGGCCGAGCACACGGTGGCCGACACCGTGGCCGAGGCCCCCGACAACCTGCCCGCCCTGGTCGCCCGGGACGTCGCCGTCACCTCGCGGGCCGAGGAGATGTTCCCCCGGACCACGACGACCCGGCTGCGCGGGGCGACCGACCTCGCGGGCTGGGAGGACGGCACGGCGGCGGCCGACCGCGCCCACATGGCGGACGGCCGCCGCCGCTCCCTGCGGCAGTAGCCCCGCTCGGGCTGAGCCCCGCCCGGGCCGGGCGCGCGCCCGCCGCGAGTCCTGGCTGCTGCCCTGCGGGGCTGTCCCCTGCCCGCCCTTCCACCGTTCCCTGGGGCTCCGCCCCAGACCCCGGGGACTTCGCCCCGCGCAGCGGTACGCACCCCGGGCCGGGCTCCGACGCGCAGGCCGCCCCGCTGCCGGGCTCCCGGGTTCCGCCCCCGCCGCGGCTACGCTCGGAGCCATGAGCTGGGTCCGGGCGCTGAAGGACACCGCCCGGGCCGGACTGACGGTCGAGCGGACCCGGCTGCAACCCCTCGTCGCACTGCGCGCCGCCGCGGGCCTCGCGATCGTCATCGGCGTGAGCCTCGCCCTCCTCGGGCCCGGCTCCGCCGCCAGTTCCGCCTTCGGCGCGTACATGGCGGCCGTCGCCACCTTCCAGAAGAGCTGGCGGCCCCGTCCCGTCCTCGCGCTCGCCGCCGGGCTGACCCTGGCCGTGTCCACCTTCATCGGCTACCTCGTGGGGTCCTCGCACACCCTGGCCTTCCTGCTGCTGCTCGCCGTCTGGAGCTTCGCGGCGGGCCTGATGTGGGCGGCCGGCCCCACCGCCGGCATCATCGCCTCCGGCAACGTCGCGATCATGCTGGTCACCGTCACCCTGCCCACCTCCGTGCCCCAGGCCGCCGGGCACGCGGCGATGATCGCCGCCGGCGGGGTGGTCCAGGCCCTGCTGATCGTCCTCTTCCCCATCAGGCGGTGGGGCGCCCAGCGCGACGCCCTGGCCGACGCCCTCGCCGCCGAGGCCGACTACGCGCGCCGCCTGCGCCAGGACCCGGTCGCCTCCTTCGACCCGCAGCCGCTGATGAGGGCGCGCGACGCCGCGACGGTGACGGTGCGCCA
>NZ_JBEXPT010000021.1:0-6301 GCF_040612195.1 Streptomyces sp. NPDC006450
ATACGGTTGGGGGGGGGGGGGGGGTCTCCCAAACCCCCCCCCGCCCGGCGCGGGGGGGTGCCGCCCGGCCCCCTCCGCCTCGACCGGGCGGGGGTCTGGAACGTGCCGTGCAGCGGCACGTTCCAGCCCGTCCGGGGACGTGCACCGCAGGGTTGCCGGGCCCCCTACGGGGCCACCGCGAAGGCTTCTGCTCCGAGCAGGCTGCAGCCGTAGCGGGTGGCTCGGGTTTCGCACGTGACCCGGACGAAGCGGGCCGGGGCGGCCGCGGGGTCCAAGCGGACGGAGTCGACCCCGCCGCGGGAGACGACCGTCGCCGACGGATGCCAGCCGACACCGTCCGCCGAGGTCTCCACCCGGAACCGGGACGGGTACGCCTCCTGCCAGCGCAGCCGCAGCAGCCCGATCCGCGCCGGAGCCGCCAGCTCCGCCTGCCACCACGCCCCGTCGGCCGCGGGCGAGGACCAGCGGGTGGCCGGGGAATCGTCCAGCGCCCCCGATGCCGGGAACGCGGGTGTCTCGTCGGCCGAGGACGAGGCCACGGCGGAGCGCAGCAGATTCGGGCCGGCCGTGCGCGGATGGGCGCGGACCTTCAGCGTGTGCGTCTCGGAGCCGAAGGTGACCGGAACCTCGTAGGTGCCCGGCGCCGTGCCCGCGGCCACCGTGACCTCCACCGGGACGGTCGCCGTCGTACCCCGCGCGGCCGCGGCCGTCGTCGGCAGGCGCACCGAGATCCCCGGCGGCGGCGTCGCCGACAGGGGACCGCGGACCTCGCCGGGACGCAGCGCGGACAGTTGCGCCGGGATCCGCTGCGGGGCCCCGCCGATCTCCGCGTCCACGCTCGGCGCCAGCTCGAAGCGGGCCTCCGGGCCGTCCGCCGTCCACGGGACCACGCTGTGGACGGCCGGAGCCGGGCCCGACCAGACGAGCCGGACCGCGTCGGCCCGTAGACCGCCCACGTCCGCCTGGGTCCAGCCCGACGACGCCGCCTCGGCGACCTTGCGCCAGCCCTCTCCCGGTACGTGGGCCTCGATCACCGCGCCCGGGCTGCCGGGCGGCAACGGGTCGGTCATCACGGTCACCACCGACACCGGCCGGGCCCCGGACAGCTCGACCGTCCACGCCCCGGCCTGCCGGGTCACCGTGCCCGGCGTGCGGGCCGCGCCCGTCCACGCGTCGGCTTCGGCCGCGGCCCGCGCGAGGAAGGGGTCCAGCACCGCCTTGTCGACCCGGGCGGCTTCCGGCCCGGACAGCGCCGCGCGGGCGGCGGTGAGGGCCTGCGAGGCCCGCCAGGCCGCCGCCCCGTCCCCGCGGCCCTGCGCCTGGAGGACGTCGAGCGCCAACTCGCCGGCGGCCCCGTAGCGCGCGAGCCGCGACAGCCAGGGCCCCGCCTCCCCGGCGAGGTCGGGCAGCCGGTCCGGGGCCTCGCGCAGCACGCGGAAGGCGGCGCGCAGCCGCTCTCCGGCCGCCGGGTCACCGGAACTCCGGGCCCGCCAGAACTCCTCCATCAGCGGGACCAGGTAGGCGGACTCGGGCTGCGCGAGGCCGGAGGAGGCGTTGTTCCCGGCGAGCGCGGCCAGTGCCTCCCGGGCCTTGGGGTCGGCTCCGGCGAGCGAGGCCACGGCCGCCGCCCAGGAGTCGGCGGCCCGGTAGCCGCGCGGGTTCCACGTGAAGTCCGCCGCGGTGAACAGCGGGATGCGCGACAGGGTGCCCTGGGGCATCGCGTTGGCCAGTACGGCCGCCGAACCGCCCGCGACCACCGGGTCCCGTCCCGCGTAGGGGCCGAGGAAGATCCGGCCCGGATCCCAGTCGTTGACCGGGTAGTTGTCCATGGTGACCAGCCGGTGCTGCCCGAGCGCGGAGCGCGCTCCGGCCATCTCCGGCCCGGTGATGGTGCGCGGCACCACGCCGACGCCCGTCCAGGCCACTTCCACCCGGTCGTCCAGGGCCTCGGCCAGTGCGGTCCGGTAGGGCGTCGCGCCCTCCTGGTAGTACTCCGTCGGCAGCAGGGACAGCGCGGGCGCCCCCGGGTAGCGCCCGGCCAGGTGTGCGGCCAGCTCGCCCGCTACCTCCGCGTGCGCCTTGGCGGCCGCCGCCGGGCCCCTGCCGTACCGCTCCCGGTCGGCCCGGCAGCCCCACTCGGTGTAGCTGACGTCCTGGAACTGCACCTGGAACGCCCGGAACCCGAGGTCCCACATGGCGTCCAGCTTGCGGGCGAGCGCCGCCCGGTCGGCCGAGGATGCCAGGCACATCGACTGTCCGGGCGCCACCGCCCAGGCGAGCACGACCTTGTTGGCGCGCGCCCGGTCGGCCAGCTGCCGCAGTTCGGCCGCTTGCGGCGCCGGGTAGTCGCGGCGCCACTCCGTGGTCCGGTACGGGTCGTCGCCGGGGGCGAGCAGCAGCCGGTTCAGCTTGGTGCGGCCCATGAACTCCACCTGCGCGAGGCGCTCGGCCGCCGTCCACGGAGTCCCGTAGAACCCTTCCGTGATCCCGCGCACCGGGGTGGACGGCCAGTCCCGCACGAGGACCCCGGGCACCTTCCCGCCGCCCTGGGCCAGCAGTTGACGCAGCGTCTGCGCCGCGTGGAACAGTCCGTCCTCGCCCACGCCGGCCAGCGCGACCGTGTCCCGCCCCTCGGCGCGGCCCACCGCCAGCCGGTAGCCGCCGGCCGGCAGGTCGCCGGCCGCGTCCGCGCCCAGGGCCCGCAGCGCCCGCTCGGTGCCGCCGCCCTCGCCCTGCCCCTGGAGCCGTACGACGGGTCCCGACCCGGGCAGCGGCTCCCCGTCGGCCCGCTCGTGCAGGATCCGTACGCCCGCCCCGCGCAGGGCGTCGCGCACCAGCCGGGCGGCGTCCGGGTCCACGTCCGCGGGCAGGACCAGGACGGCCTCGGCGCCCAGCGGCACCGCGCGCGCCGGGTCGGCGGCCATGGACTGCGGCCGGGGATGCACCGCGGGGCCCTCGGCGGCGGTGCGCGCCGGAGCGGAGCCGGGGTCGAGCACGGGGAGGGGTGCCGGGTCGCGCAGCGCGGCGGGAGCCGCCGCGGTGCCGGGCGCGGCGGGTGCGTCCGGCGCGTCCGGCGAGGTCGGCGCGGTGACGGCGGTGGGGGGACCCACCACGGCCGAGCCGCTCAGCAGCGCACCGATGACGGCGACCGCCGCGGCGGTGGCCGTGGCCCGCTTGCTGCCCCTGATCTGCACGGAGCCACCCCGTCCCGAGTCGTCCCCCGCTCGTACGAACGAGCCAGAGCCCACCATCCGTACGGCCGGGGTGTCAACGCCCGCGGGTGATCTGACCTGGATCGGCCATGAATGCGGTGCCGCCGACTGGGTAGGGCTGGGATGTTCTCCGGGCCGTGCGCCGGGGGATGTTCACGGCGGTCCCGCACGCCGGGGCGAGGGCTCCGGACGTGTGGTGATCGGCGCGGAGCTCCGCAACACCTCCCGCACACGGCTCGAACGCAGGCACGTCTGTACGGATTCACGGACCGCACAGGAGAATTTCCACTGTCGGTGGTGCGCGGACGGCGCGCGGACCGACACAGTGGGAGCCGTCCACGGGTCCTGATCGATCCTCACGTACGAAGGAGTACCTGCCGGTGAACACCGAGGCCGTGAAAACCGAGAACGCCACCGCCACCACCGTCATATCCGACGCGTCCGTCGCGTCCGCCCCGAAACGGCGTCCGCCGCTCGCCCACCTGCCGGCCCAGTCCGGACCCGACGAACGGCCCCTCACCAGCGAGCCGTCGATCGCCGACGCCGCGCACGCGCCGTTGACCAGTGAGCCCCCGCTCGCCTGCGAGGCCCCGCTGACCAGCGAGCCGAGCACCCATGCCGCGGCGGCAGCCGCGGGTGACTAGACGACAAGGAACCTGATGGACGACCTCGCCCGGCTCGCGGCCCTGTACGGAGTCGCCACCACCTACCAGCCCGCCGAGGACGTCACCCTCCGGGTCCCGGAGGCCACCGTCGCCGCCGTTCTGCGGCAGTTGGGGGTGGACACGGACACCCCGGAGTCCGTACGGGCACACCTCACCGCCGCCGAACACGACGCGGCGCACCGGCTGTTGCCGCGCGTGCTGGTGTGGTGGGCCGGATCCCGGCCGCCGGTGGAGCTGGGCACGCTCCCGCCGGGGACCCGGACCGTGCTGGAGGCGGAGGAGGGCGGGCCGTCGGGGGACGCGGGCAGCCCCGTCCCCTGGAGCGCCGCCGACGCGGGGGAGCCGACGCTCGGCGTGCACCGGATCCACGCCGAGGCCCCCGACGGGCGCACCGCCACCGCCACCCTGATCGTGGCCCCCGACCGGGCCCCGGCGGCGCCCGAGCGCACCCACGGGCTGCTCGTCCAGCTCTACTCGGTGCTCTCCGAACGCTCCTGGGGCATGGGTGACCTGGGCGACCTGGCGGAGCTGGCGCGCTGGGCGGGCCGCGTCCACGGAGCCGGCTTCGTCCAGGTCAACCCGCTGCACGCGGCCGTGCCCGGCACCCCGACCGACCCCTCCCCCTACCGGCCGTCCTCGCGCCGCTTCCCCGACCCGGTGCACCTGCGGATCGAGGACGTCCCCGAGTACGCCGACTGCCCGGACCGGGCCGCCCTCGCGGACCTGGCCGGCCGGGGCGCGCAGCTGCGGCGCGAGGTGCTGGAGAAGGGGGCGCTGATCGACCGGGACGCCGTCTGGTCCCTCAAGCGGGCCGCCCTGGAGCTGCTGTACGCCGTCCCACGCAGCCCCGAACGGGAGGCGGCCTACGGGGAGTTCCGTGCCGAGCAGGGCGAGGAGCTGGACCGGCACGCCGCCTGGTGCGCCGGGCACGCCGGGGAGGACCCGCAGGCGCGGGCCGACTTCCACCGCTGGCTGGTCTGGCTCACCGACGCCCAGCTCGCCGCCGCCCAGCGGGCCGCCAAGGAGGCCGGGATGGCGGTGGGCATCGTGCACGACCTGGCCGTCGGGGTGCACCCGGAGGGCTCGGACGCCACCGGGGCCCCCTGCGAAGCTCCCTTCGGGGCTCCCCACTACGCCCGGGCCGTCTGCGTCGGAGCCCCGCCGGACGCCTTCAACGCGCGCGGCCAGGACTGGGGTCTGCCCCCGTGGCGGCCCGACCGGCTGGCGGCCACCGGGTACGCGCCGCTGCGGGCCCTGCTGCGGGGGGTGTTCCGGTACGCGGGCGCCCTGCGCATCGACCACGTCATGGGACTGTTCCGGCTCTGGTGGATCCCGGAAGGGACCCCGCCCGCCGAAGGCGCGTACGTCTCGTACGACGGGGAGGCGATGCTCGCCCTGCTGGTCCTGGAGGCGCACCGGGCGGGGGCCCTGGTCATCGGCGAGGACCTCGGCACCGTGCAGCCGGGGGTCCGTCAGGCGCTGGCCCGGCGCGGGGTGCTGGGCACCTCGGTGCTGTGGTTCGAGCGGGACTGGGGCGGTGACGGGGAGCCGCTGGAGCCGGAGCGCTGGCGGGCCGACTGCCTGGCCACCGTGACCACCCACGACCTGCCCCCCACGGCCGCCAAACTGGCCGGCTCCCACGTGGAACTGCGGGACCGGCTGGGCCTGCTGACCCGCCCGGCGGAGCGCGAGCGCGCCGAGGACGCGGCCGACACGGCACGCTGGCTGGACGTACTGGAGGACCTCGGGCTCGACACCAAGGGCGAGGAGGCCGCCGTACGGTCCCTGTACGGGTTCCTGCTGCGCACCCCGGCCCGGCTCGTCGGGGTCTGGCTGCCCGACGCGGTGGGGGACCGGCGGCCGCAGAACCTGCCCGGCACCTGGGACCAGTACCCCAACTGGCGGCTCCCGGTCGCCGACGCGGAGGGCAGGCCGCTGTCCCTGGAGGCGCTGGCCGCCTCGCCGCGGGCGAACGCCCTGCTGGGGGCGGTGCGGGGGGCGGTGGGAACCCGTACGGCACCCCCGGGCGCGCGCGGCGTTTAGGTGTTCGCTACGTTTGCACCGTGGACAAGAAGAACGCTCTGCGCGCCGGCGCCGTCACGGCCGGAACGACGCTGATGATGCTGCTGATGACGTCTCCGGCCCTCGCGGTCACCCGTGACGACGGCGACGACCCGGGTCCGGGCCTGAGCGTCGCCGAGACGCTCGGCCTCTACGTGGCCCTGCCGATCGTGCTGTTCCTGGTCATCGCCGGTCTGGTGATGGTCGGCGACAAGTCGCGCAAGACGCAGAACGAGAGCTGACCCCAGCGAGCCCGACCCCTCCGGGGGTTCCTCGCTCGAACGATTCTTACGGGGCGCCGGCCATCACCAGACCGGCGATGACCAGGAACAGCACGATCGGCAGGGCCACGTAGAGGCAGAG